>CAITLX010000754.1 GCA_903893335.1 uncultured delta proteobacterium
GCTCGCGCGGCCGACGCGGAGATCGACGAAGACCTGCTCGTAGATGGCGTAGACGATGAGCTCGGTCGCGCCCGCGGGCCCCCCCTGCGTCATCACGCGCACGACGTCGAACGCCTGGAAGGCCGCCAGCAGGCTGGTCGTTCCGACGAAGGCCGTGGTGGGGCGCAGCACGGGCCAGGTGACGTGGCGGAAGCGCTGCCACGCGCCCGCGCCGTCGAGCGCGGCTGCGTCGATGAGCGAGCGCGGCACGTCCTGCAAGCCCGCGAAGAAGAGCACCATCGCGTAGCCGGTGATCTTCCACACGCTGACCATCGCGATGGTGACCAGGGCGGTGCTCGGGTCGCCCAGCCACGCGCGCGTCGGCAGGTGCAGCGCGCGCAGGCCGCGCGACACGAGCCCGACGTCGCCGTCGAGCAGCCACATCCACAGCAGCGCCACCGCGACCCACGAGACGACGTACGCGCTGAACACGGCGCCGCGCACGAACGCGGCGAGCCGGCCCGGCCGATCGACCGCGAGCGCGAGCAGGAGCCCGACGGACATCGACCCGCCGACGACCATCGCGGCGTAGGCGAGCGTCGTGCCCACCGTGCGGGTCAGCGCGCCCGACGCGGCGAGCGCGCGGAAGTTGTCCATCCCGACGAACCGCGGCGGCGTGAGCATGTCCCACGCGTAGAGGCTCTGGCGCGCCGCGACCGCGAGCGGGCCGAGGAAGAACAGCGTCAGCAGCGCCAGCGTCGGCGCGAGCATCAGGTACGGGTGCAGGGCGTGGCGCGGCTTCACGCGGGAGCCGGCAGCCTACCCGCCTTCCGGCCGGGGCGCGCGCTCCGTCGAAGGCGGGCTACGCTCGCCCCATGCCCCGACACGAGCGCGCCGTCCTCACCGCCACCGGCTGGGACACCCCCCTCGCCCACGAGCTGCTCGACGAGGCGCTCCCCGAGCCCGGACCGGGCGAGGTGCGGCTCGACGTCGAGGCGTGCGGCGTCTGCCACCGCGACCTCATCGACCGCTCGGGCCGCTTCCCCTTCCAGCGCGTGCCGATCGTGCCGGGCCACGAGGCCGTCGGCCGCGTCTCGGCGCTCGGAGCGGGGGCGACCACGTTCCGCGTCGGCGACCGCGTCGCGACGATGCACCGCGACGCGTGCGGCGTGTGCACCAGCTGCCAGCGCGGCGAGACCTCGCTCTGCGAGGGGGCCGCGCACGTCTTCGGCATCCTCGCCGACGGAGGCTACGCGAGCGTGCTCATCGCCCCCGAGAGCGCGCTCTACCCGGCCCCGGCCGACCTGCCCGCGCCCGAGGCGGCGGTGCTGCACTGCACGTTCGGCACGGCGTACCGCGATCTCGTGACGCTCGGACACCTGCGCGCGGGCGAGCGCGTGCTCGTCACGGGCGCCAACGGAGGGGTCGGCTCGGCCGGCGTGCAGATCGCCGCGCGGCTCGGCGCCGAGGTCGTGGCCGTGGTGCGCGACGCGCGCCACGGAGACTGGCTGCGCTCGCTCGGGGCGCACGAGGTCGTCGTCGATGCGGCGGGGGACTTCGGGCGAGGCGCGCTCGGCGGGTCGATCGACCTCGCGCTCGAGGCCGTCGGCGAGCCGACGTTCGCCTCCACGCTGCGAACGCTGCGCGTCGGCGGCCGCCTCACCGTGGTGGGCAACGTGACCCCCGCGCGCGTCTCGCTGAACCTCGGTTTTCTCATCACCCGCGGCCTCACCGTCACCGGGGGCAGCGGCGCGACGCGGCGCGACATGCGCGAGGTCGTCGCGCTGCACCGCACCCGCGCGTTCAGCGTGCCGATCGACCGCGTGTGGCCGCTCGCGCGGGCCGACGAGGCGCAGCGGGCGACGAGGGCCGGGGGGCTCGCGGGGCGCGTGGTGCTGGTCGCGGGCTGACCTCGGGCGGGTCGAGCGCGGCGAGCACCGCGCGCGCGGCGCTCGAGACGCCCAGCGAGCCCAGCGACGCGCGGTCGTGCCACGCGAGGCTCGCGTACGGAGCCCGCGCGCGGAGAGCCCCTCGCGTGCTCGCGGCGACGACCGTGACGTCGAGCGTGCGGTGCGTCAGCACGCGACGCACGCGCCCCACCACGCGCGCGTCGTCGAGCGCGAGGCCGAGCGCCGCGGCGAGCGCCTCGACGCCGCTCCCCTCGCACATCGGCGGCTCCCACAGGCCGCCGAACAGCCCCGCGCCCGACCGCTTGCCGAGCAGCACCGTCGCGCCGCGGTGCGCGACGAGCGCGACCAGCGCGACGGTCGACCGCGCGGCGCGCGCC
>CAITLX010000755.1 GCA_903893335.1 uncultured delta proteobacterium
AGCTGGCGCTCGGCGGCCACGAGCCGGTCCGTCTCGGCGCGGAGCCGCGCGACCGCTCTCCGGTCGCACGCGAGGCGTCGAGGTCCACGGCGAACGTGCCGTCCACCTCGTGCGCTACTCTCCGCCCAGGGGCGGGCCAGGTCTCCCCATGCCCACCCCTCGCCGCCCCTCGTCCCCGAAGCTCCCGCGCCCTCGCGCGCCCACTCCCGACACCTCCGCCCGCATCCTGCCGCTGCACCAGGTCGCCTTCGGCCTGCGCGGCACGGCCAACGTCGCGGGGCACGCCGCCCGGCGCGACTCGCCCGCGTTCGTCCGCACGCGCGGCGCGCTCCTCCGCATCCTGCGCGAGCTTGGCAACGCCACCTTCTACGGCAAGGGCCCCGTGCAGGCCCACCACGGCGGCTCGCTCTGGGTCCACGACGGCGCCACCTGGCGCATGTTCCAGAACCTCGCCGGCATCGAGTGGTCGAGCCAGTTCTGCGCGGATCCCGCGCGCGTCGACCTCCTCCGCCAGAACGCCCGGGCCCTCGTGCGCGCCTTCCCCGCCACGCGGTCCTTCCTGCGCCGCATCGGCTACCGCGACGCCGAGGCCGTCCTCGACACCCCCATCACCAGCGCCGCCGACGTCGCGCGCTTCGTCGACTCGCTCTTCAACGCCTGCGTCCCGCTCCCCCAGCCCGTGCACACCGGCACCATCACCGCCCGCACGCCCCGCGCCGCCGGGCGCCACAGCTACCCCGCCCCCGCCGACGACACCGTCTTCTTCTGCCGCACCGACTTCCAGCCCTACGTCGTCGACGCCCGCACCCGCACCGTCGCCCACGTCCAGCCCCTCGCCGCCACCGGCACCGACCGCCGCACCCGCGTCGTCTCCGCAGAGAAGGGCCACCCCCTCGCCGCCAAGCGCGCCCGCGCGATCCGCTCGAGCTCGGCTGCGACCGCGGCCTTGGCGATGTGCCCCCTCGTCTACAACACCAAGCGCTCGGGCCTCTTCGGCACCTCACATCGGCCACCGGCATCGGTGGCCGAGGATCGCTCGCGCCTGAGCGTGCCGCTCGGGCACCGGGAGCGAGCCCGTCTCTACGACATTGTCCGTCCCAGCCGACGCGCGACGGCCTTCCCTCCGCCGCGGATCCGTTGGACGCAGACGTGATGGTCGGCGCGTGGGGGCGCCACCCGAGGCGAACAGGATGAGCGGCAGGTTCGACGTGCCCGAGCTGACGAGCGCGGTGCAGAAGTACGTTCGGCGGGGCGAGATCGCCAAGGCAGCGCGGGTCGCGCGCGATCTGCTCGCGCTCGACGCAGGCGTGCTCTTGCGCCGGTTTCCGGTGCTCGTGGCCGAGGACGCCGGCTGGGCGAAGTGCGACGGCATGGCGATGTGCGCCGAGCTCGCGTGGGGCGCCAGGGCGCTCGACGAGGCCGACATGCGACGCGTCGTGATGGCCGTTGCGCGCCTGGCCGCAGGGCCGAAGGACAAGGACGCCGAGGGGCTCTACGGCGTCGTCCGCGAGGCCGACGACGCCGACACCTGGTCGCCTCCCGCCCGCCCGGGCGCCTTGCGCGGCGCGCTCGAGGCCGGGGACGAGCAGGAGGTGGGCCGCCACGTGTTCTGCGGGCTCAAGGCGCCGAATCCGGCCGAAGCGGCCTTCTGGGCGGACCTCGAGGCGGTCGGCGTCGCGCGCGGGATCGCCGACTGGGAACGAATCGTCAGGGCGGGGCGCGCTCGGGTGGCCGCAGGGGGGTTC
>CAITLX010000756.1 GCA_903893335.1 uncultured delta proteobacterium
GCGTCGTGGGTCTCGCCCGACGCCTACGTCGCGCCCGGCGTCGAGCTCGAGAGCTCGGTCATCTCCGCGGGAGCGCGCGTCGAGGGGGAGGGGAGCGTCGTGCGCGTGCTCGCGCTCCCGGGCTCCACGGTGCAGGCGCCTGCGTTCGCCGCCGTCGTCGGTCGTCGCTCGCGCGCGAACGTGGGCTGAGCGTCGGCGTCGCGGCGCCGCCTCCGTTCAGGGAACGAGCAGCTCGATCTCGCCCGCGGGCCCCGCGCCGCCCGCCCGCTCGCCCCCGACCACCGCGAGGTAGCCCGAGGGGGTGCGCAGCGCGCTCGCGTGCGCCCGAGGCACGCGCAGCGCGAGCTCGACGCTCGTCTGTGCGAGCGCGTCGATGCGCCACGCGTGCGTCGCGCCGTCGAGCGCGTCGCCGACGACGAGCGCCACGCCGGAGGGCTCGGCGAAGCCGTGGGACGTGGCCAGCGCGACGTCTGCGTAGGCGGCGGGGGCAAACGCGCACGCGCTCGCGCACGCGAGGTCGAGCGAGCGCCCCTTCGCAGGCTGGCCGCCTGCGTCGATGCCGCCGACGAGCAGCGCGTGTCCGTCGCCCAGGTCGACGAGCGCCGCGCCCCGGGTCGCGTCCGGGCCGTACGCGAGCGGCGCGAAGGTCGAGCCCTGCGCCACCTCGGCGCCCGAGCCCGACGCGCTGCCGCCTGCGACCACCAGGCCGAGCCCCGGCACCCACCCAGCCGCGGCGCCGAGGCGCGGCGTGCCGAGCGTGAGCGCGTCGACCGCGCCGTCGGGCGCGACGCGCAGCACGGCCGACGACGGGGGGCTCGTCGCGCGCCCCGCGCCGACGACGTACGTGGTGCCGTCGGGCGCCTGCACCACGGCGCCGCCCGCGATCTCGGCGAAGGTGAGGCCGCTCGGCGGCGTCGCGGCGACCACCTGCTCGCTCGACAGGTCGTACCAGAGGGCGGCGCCCTTCGCGTCGATGAGCAGCAGCACGCCTGCGAGCGCGACCATGGTGCGCGGCGCGGCGGGGAGCGGCGGCTGGCCGGTCAGCGTCTGCCAGGTGCGCGTGTCGTACAGGTCGGGGACGTCGGCGTCGGTGGTGCCGCCCGCGACGACGAGGTAGCGCGAGAGCGCGGTGCCGACCTCGGGCGAGGCGTGCGGGTGGTCGAGCAGGCCCGGCGCGCGCCCGAAGGCGCCCGAGCGCCCGACCCACAGCGGCACGCTCGCCCCCGAGAGGTCGAGCGGCGCGAGCGGCGGCGTTCGCCCCGCGACGACGACCCTGCCGTCGGCGGCGATGCCGCGCGCCTCGTAGAAGACCGTGTCGACGCGGTCGGTGGGGCCGACGTCGAGCGCCGGGGGCGGCACGGCGGCGCTCGACGAGACGACCTCGTCGCCGTCGGAGCCGCGTCGCACGAGCTCGACGCGGACGGCGCCGGACGTCGCCCAGGTGTCGGTCTCGCCGCCGAGCACGAGCGAGACGGCCCCCGGGGGCGTCGGCGCCGTGCTGCAGCCGGCGGTCAGGAGGAGGCCGAACAGGGCCCCCGCCGGGGCGCGAGCTTTCACGCGACAGACCTAGCACGGTGCGCGCCCCGAGGGCGTACGATGCTCCCCCGCCGCACGGCCGATGCCCTCGACGTTCCTCGCGCTCGACCTCGCCCCCGACCCCGTCGCGCTCGCGCGCGCGCTCGAGGGGCGCCCGGGCCTCGCGCTGCTGCACGCGGGGGCCTCGGGGCACCTGCCCCCCCGCTCGTACGTCGCCGCCGATCCGGTCGAGGTCGCCCACGCGCTCGTGCCCCCCGCGTGCCCGCGCGACGACGACCCACGCACGCGCCACGCGCCCCGCTGGATCGGCGCGCTGCCCTACGAGGCCGCGCGCGGGCGCGAGCGGGCGGCCTGGACGCGCCACCCCGATCTGCGCCCCCAGCCCCACGTGGCCGAGCCTCGCTGGCACCGCTACGACGCCGTGGCGTGCGTCGATCACGAGGCCGCGACGGTGGGCGTCGTGGGCGACGACCCGCGCGCCGTCGAGGCCCTCGCCGCGGCGCTCGCGGCGGGCGCGCGCCCCCCCGGACTGGCGCGCGTGACGCTCGTGGACGACGAGCCTGCCGCCGCGCACCTCGAGCGCGTGCGCGCGGCGCAGGCGCTCATCGCGGCGGGCGACCTCTACCAGGTCAACCTCGCGCGCCGGCTGCGGGTGCGGGTCGCGGGGGCGCCGCTCGACCTCTACGCGCGCTTCGCCGCCGCCTCCCCGGCGGCGTTCGGCGCGTACCTCGACCTCGACGGCGTGCACGTCCTGTCGACCTCGCCCGAGCTCTTCCTCGCGGTCGATCCCGACGGGCACGTCGTCACCGCGCCCATCAAGGGCACGCGTCCGCGCGGCGTGGACGCCGCCGACGACGCGCGGCGCGCCGCCGAGCTCGACGCCGACCCGAAGGAGCGCGCCGAGCTCGCCATGATCGTGGACGTCGAGCGCAACGATCTCGGGCGCGTCGCGCGCACGGGCTCGGTGCGCCTGGCGCGGGGACCCTCGATCGAGGTCCACCCCCACGTGCTGCACCGCGTCGCCGTCGTCGAGGCCGAGCTGGCCGACGGCCGCACGCTCGACGACCTGCTCGCCGCCATGCTCCCGAGCGGCAGCGTGACCGGCGCGCCCAAGACGCGCGCCATGGAGGTCATCGCCACGCTCGAGCCGGTGCGCCGCGGGCTGTACACCGGCGCGTTCGGCGCGGTCGGGCGCGACGGATCGCTGCGCCTCGCGATGGCCATCCGCGTGCTGACCGTGCGGGGCGACGAGGGGCACTACTTCGCGGGTGGGGGCATCGTGGCCGACAGCGACCCGGCCCGCGAGCTCGACGAGACGACGTGGAAGGCCGCGCAGCTCGCGGCGCTGGCCTGAGGGCGCCGCGCGCGCCACGCTCGGTCGCGGCAAGGCGGCGCTCCGCCCGAACTTGGCCCGCCCGCGCGTCCGGCGGTATCCGCGACGGGAAGGTTCGCGATGGGTCTCGAAGACAAACTGCGCTCGGCGACGGAAAACGCGCTGCAACGACTCGTGCGTCAGGGCGCGCTGCCGGCCGACGCCGTGCGCGCGGCATCGTTCACGATCGACCGGCCCAAGCGCGCCGAGCACGGCGACCTCGCCACCAACGTCGCGCTGGCGCTGGGCAAGCGCGCGGGCAAGCCGCCGCGCGAGCTCGCCGAGCTCATCGCCGAGGCGCTGCGCGCGGCCCCGATCGTGGCGTCCGTCACCGTCGCGGGCCCGGGCTTCCTCAACGTCACGCTGACGCCCGAGGCGTTCGCCGAGGTGCTCGGCGAGGTCTGCGCCGCGGGCGCGGGCTACGGCCGCGCGCCGGCGGGCACGGGCGAGCGCGTCCTCGTCGAGTTCGTCAGCGCCAACCCCACCGGCCCGCTGCTCGTGTCGCACGCGCGCAACGCCATCACGGGCGACGCCATCGCGCGGCTGCTCGAGGCCGCGGGCGACCGCGTCACGCGCGAGTACTACGTCAACGACTTCGGCAACCAGGTCCGGCTCCTGGCCGCCAGCGTGCGCGCCTCGGCGCTCGGTCAGCCGCCCCCCGAGGGGGGCTACGGCGGCGCCTACGTCAAGGAGCTCGCAGGCTGGCTGCTCGCGCACGGAGGCCTGCCCGACGGGGAAGAGGACCTCGCGCGCGCCTGCGTCACCCGCATGCTCGACGGCGTCCCCGGCTCGCGCGAGCTCGGCGGCATCAAGCGCACGCTGCGCGATCTCGGCGTGCTGCACGACGCGTGGTTCTCCGAGGAGAGCCTGCACCGCTGGGGCCGCGTGGGCGTGGCGCTCGACCAGCTGCGCGTCGCCGGGGCGCTCGACGAGCGCGACGGAGCGCTCTTCTTCCGCTCGACCGACGGCGAGGACGACAAGGACCGCGTCGTGCAGAAGAGCGACGGCGCGTTCACCTACTTCGCGAGCGACATCGCGTACCACGCCGACAAGATCGCGCGCGGCTTCGACCGGCTCGTCGACGTGTGGGGCGCCGACCACCACGGCTACGTCGCGCGCGTGCGCAACGCGCTCGAGGCGCTCGGGCTGCCCAAGGAGCGCTTCGAGGTCGTGCTCTACCAGCTCGTCAGCCTGCTGCGCGACGGCGTGCCCTACAAGATGGGCAAGCGCCTCGGCAACCTCGTCACCATCGACGAGGTGATCGAGGAGATCGACGCCGCCGCCGGTCGCGTGGGCGCGGGCGCCGACGCGCTGCGCTACTTCTTCCTCATCCGGTCGAGCGACTCGCCCATCAAGCTCGACATCGAGATCGCGAAGAAGGCGACGCTCGAAAATCCCGTGTTCTATCTTCAGTATGGACACGCAAGGCTCGCGTCGATTCTCAAGCGAGCGCACGACGTGTTCGGCCTCGAGATCCCGCGCTTCACGCCCGAGCTCGCCGCGCGCCTCGTGCACCCCGACGAGCGCGATCTCGTGCAGCGCCTCGGGTCGTACCCGCGCGTGCTCGCCGAGGCAGCCGCCGAGCGCGCGCCGCACAAGGTGCTCTTCTACCTGCAGGACGTGGGGCAGGCGTTCCAGAGCTACTACACGCGCCTGAAGAACGAGGGCGACGCGATCCTCCCGCAGGCGTCCGCGCGCGGCGAGGCCGGGTGGGAGGCGCGCTGGGACCGCGAGAAGACCGAGGCGCGGCTGCTGTGGGTCGAGGCGATCCGCGGCGTGTACGCGGCTGGGCTCGGGCTGCTGGGCATCGCAGCGCCCGACCGGATGGTGCGCCCCGAGGGCGCGATCGAGGCAGACGACAGCGAAGCCGGCGCAGCGGCGCCGGCCAAGGAGCATGGGGCGTGAACGACCCGAGCCAGGTGAAGAATCTCGAGCGCATCCAGGAGAGCGAGGGGCAGCCCGCGGTCTCGAGGTTCGGCTCGCTCGTGCTCGCGTCGCTCGGCGGCGCGTGCCTCGTGTTCGCGGCGGTGGCGCTCGGGCGACGGCCCGGCGCGAGCGCGCCGCCCCCGGTCGATCCGCTCGCCGATCTGGTCGAGAAGAGCCGCCTGTCCGCGCCTGCGGCCACGGTCGATACGCGTCTGCACGACGTGTCGTTCCCGGGGTTGCTGTCGGACAGCGCGCGGCCGACCACCGCGCTCGCCGCCGTGCGCGAGGAGCCCAAGCCCTCGTCGTCCGCGGCTGCCGCCTCCGCTGCTCCGCTGGCGCGCGAGGCTCCGGCCGTTCCGCCGCCGGCCACCGATCGGCTCCCGGTCGTCCCGCTGCCCGCGCAGAGCGTCATCTCGGCGTCGCCCGTCGTGACCAACCCGCGCGACTCGCTCACCGTGATGGCCGCCGAGCTCTCGACGCCGACCGCTCCGCCGATCGGCGAGGGGCGCGCGGGCGGCTGGCAGCTGCAGGCGAGCTCGTTCCGCACCGAGCCGGAGGCCGAGGCGTTCGCCCAGGCGCTGCGCCGGCGCGGTCACCACGGCTACGTCGAGATGGCCGAGATCCCCGGCCGCGGCGTCTGGTACCGCGTGCGCATCGGGCCCTTCAAGTCGCAGCACGACGCGCTCGCGTACCGCTCGGACTTCGAGCAGAAGGAGCACCTCGCCCCCTTCGTCGTCGAGCCGGCGCGCGACAAGGTCGTCGCCACGAAGCGCTCGGACGACGCGGCCCCGCGCACCGTGGTGCGCGAGTCGCGCGGCCAGCACCCGTGAGCGCGCCGCCGCGGGCTGCGAGGTGAGCCAGCTCGTCCGCTTCGGCGTCGCGATGGAGCGCGAGCTGCTCGAGGCCTTCGACACGCGCATCGCGCGCCGAGGCTACGAGAACCGCTCCGAGGCGCTGCGCGATCTCGTGCGCGCCGATCTGGTCAAGGAGGCGTGGGAGCAGGGCGACGAGGCCGTCGCGACGATCTCGCTCGTGTACGACCACCACGTTCATGAACTGACCGAGCGGCTCAACGCGATCCAGCACGACCACGCGCACCTCATCGTGAGCGCGCTGCACGTGCACGTCGACCACGCGCGCTGCCTCGAGGTCGTCGTCGTGCGCGGGCCCGCCGCCGAGCTGCGCCGGCTCGGCGAGCGGCTGCTCGGCGCGCGCGGGGTGCTCTCGGGCGAGATCACCGCCGCCGCGAGCGTCGCGCGGGCTACTTCGCCCGGCGGTTGAGCTGCTGCTTGGCCAGCGTGGCCACGGGGCCCGATACGTTCTTCGACTTGGAGATCGTCTTGAGCTCGCTCTCGCGCAGGAAGCCGATGAGCCGCGAGGAGACGCCCATGGGCACGCGCGGGTTCATCACGAGGTTGAGCTTGATCTGGTAGTCGCGGATCCAGTCCTTGTTGCGCGCGATCTCGCGCAGCACGTCGTCGGACACCACGCGGCTCTGCGAGATGCGCACGATCTCCGCGCCCTGCACGAGCGGGCTGCGGATGGCGGCGACGGCGACGAGCCGGTTGGTGTCGCGCATCAGCAGGAGGCGCTCGCCGGAGCTGCCGAGCGAGGCGATGCGGATCTTCTGCGCGATCGTCATGCCCGCGAGGCGCGCGTAGAGCGGCACGAACTTGGTGTCGACCTCCTCGGTGCCCTTGTCGGTGACGACGTAGGTGTCGGCGAACGACGGGTCGAAGTCGAGCTCGTCGCCGAGCGCGAGCACCTCCATGAACGCGACGTCGGAAGCGGTGGGGGCCGAGGCGGCGGCCTCGGCCGCCGTGGCGGGCGCGGCGGGCTTCTTCGGCTCGGCGGCCTGCCCCTCGATCGCTGCCTTCAGCTGCTCGAACGCGGCGATGCCCGTCAGCTCGAGCCCGTTGCGGATCGCGAGCTCGACGATGCGGTCGGCGGTCGACATGCGCACCGCGCGGTTCATGTAGAGCCGCTCGATGATGCGCGGGTGCGCGAGCAGGCGCTGCTCGTTGGTCGCGAGGATCTCGGCGAGCTGCTCGCCGCAGCGGCCGGCGATGTCGGCGATCGTCTCGGGGGCGACGCGCGGCATCGCCAGCAGGCGCTCCATCACCTGCAAGTCGGCGAGGTAGAGCCCGGCCAGCAGGTCGATGACGCCGGGGTCGAGGTCGCCCGCGAGCGCGCTCGTCAGGACGGGCGCGGGCAGCGACGCGAGCGTCTTCTGCGCGACGGCGGCGAGGTCGCCGTCGCCGCCGGCGGCGATCGCCGCGACGACGCTGACGAGCTCGTCGGGGCGGACGCCGGGGACGACGGCGCGCGCCGCGAGCGTGCGCATCGCGGGGGGGGAGACGGGGTCGAGGACCTTGCGGGCCGCGGGCGAGAGGGCGGAGAGATCGATGGGGATCATGGTCATGGCGTTGCTGGCGGCTGAAGGGGCGATTATCCTGCGGTCCGCCGACATCCCGCAAGCCATGTGGGTCGGGCGGCACCGGAGACGACCGCAATGGGCATCCTCGATTTCGTGCGTGGTGGTGTGCGCGAGCTGATGATCGCGCGTGACGACGCGCACAAGTCGCTCATCGTCTACAAGCACCCCGACGGCAACGTGCCGATGTACTCGCAGCTCACCGTCGATCTCGACGAGTGCGCCGTGTTCTTCCGCAGCGGCAGCCCCCCCATGGTCGGCGTGCTCCCGCCCGGGCGCCACCCGCTCGACACGCAGAACATCCCGTTCCTCAACCAGTTCGTCGTCTCGTTCACCGGCGGCAACATCTTCCAGGCCGAGGTCTTCTTCGTGAAGACGCAGCCCATCCGCGGGCTGACCTTCGGCGGGCAGATGATGAGCATGCGCGACCCGGAGCTCGATCTGCGCGTCACGCCGCGCGCGTTCGGCACCTACGCGATGCAGGTCGTCGACCCCATCCGCTTCATCGTCGGCTACACCGGCCAGGCGGCGCAGGGGGACAACGACTCGATCACGCTCTGGCTGCGCCAGCGCATGTTCCAGGGCCTGGGCAAGACGCTCGGGGGCTTCCTCAAGGGTGGCCAGACGACCTTCATGGACCTCGGCGAGATCGCGCCCGATCTCTCCGGCGCGATGCTGCGCGACGCGCCCGACTTCTCCGAGATCGGCGTGCGCATCCTCGAGATCGGCGAGCTGAAGATCTCGCTCAACGAGCAGGACCAGGCGCGCGTCGACGAGCTTCAGGACCAGATGGCCCAGAAGAAGCTCGCCGCCCGCATGGCGCGCGTCGGGGTCGGCGAGGCCGAGGCCTTGATGCAGCAGAAGCAGTTCGAGCTCGACCAGCGCTTCGCCAACGAGCAGCGCTACGTGCAACAGCTCGCGGGCAACTACCAGAACTACGCCGCCGGCCAGGCGATGATCGGCGCCGGCCAGGGCATGGCGACGGGCGGCGGCGGCGGGCTGGGCGGCGCGGGCGCCGAGATGGCGGTCGGCTTCGGCATGGCGCAGGTCATGGCCCAGAACGCGATGAACCCCACCGGCCCGCAGTTCACGGGGGCGCCCCGCGGCGCGCCGGTGGCGGTGGCTCCGACGGCGGCCGGGGGGCTCGTCGGCTGCCCGAAGTGCGCCGCGCAGGTGCCGCTCGGCAAGTTCTGCCGCGAGTGCGGCACGCCGCTCGCCGTCGCGCCGGCGAAGCGCGTCTGCACGGGCTGCGGGGTCGAGACCGGCGCTGCGAAGTTCTGCGCCGAGTGCGGCACCCCCCAGCCCGGATGACCGCCGACGCGAGCGCTCTCGTGGCCAAGCACAAGCTCCTGCTCGTCGACGCCGACCCGCGCAGCCTGCGCGTGCTCGAGGTCAGCCTCAAGAAGGCCGGCTACGACGTGGTCACGTCGTCCGACGGCCTCGACGCGCTGTCGAAGATCGAGGCCGATCCGCCCGACCTCGTGCTGTCCGACACGCGGCTGCCGGGGCTCGACGGCTACGCGCTCGTGCGGCGGATGAAGGAGCGCGTCGAGTGGGCCACCATCCCGGTCGTGCTGCTGACCAGCCAGAAGGCCATCGAGGACAAGATCCGCGGCCTCGAGCTCGGCGTCGAGGACTACCTGACCAAGCCGATCTTCGTGCGCGAGCTGGTCGCGCGCGTGAAGATGGTGCTCGCGCGCCGCACGCAGGAGGGCATCGCGGCGCGCGCGCCGAGCGGCGCGCGCACGCGCTTCGCCCGCCCGCGGCGGCACCGACCACGGGCGACTCGCGGCGGCGGCGGCGGGAAGACGGACCCACCTCCCTTCAGCGCTGCCACCCGGCAGAATGATTGCCGCCATTTTCCTGTGGCGCTCAAGTAGAAATTGAGTGTGTATATGTGTGTTGCACGCGCAGAGTCCCGCTGGAAGTGGGCGCCGTCGTCGCGGGGACGTGTGTGCTCCAAAAGTGAGTGACGTGATCCCGTGATCAAAGTTTTGCGATGACCAAGTTGAATTTCCGATCGCTGATCCTGTCCGCGGCAGCGA
>CAITLX010000757.1 GCA_903893335.1 uncultured delta proteobacterium
CACCGGCGCGAGCTACCGTTCCGCTGGACGTGGCTGCCGACGGCCTTCTTCGCGGCCAACATCGTGGGGGCCACGCTCTTCCTGCGCTGGCACTGGCTCATCGACGTCGTCGCCGGCGTCGCCGCGGCCACCGCCGCGTCGGCCCTCGCCGCCCGCTACGCGCCGCGCGAGGCCGAGATGCGCGCCGAGCGCGGGCTCGCGCCCGTCTGGCCGCCGATGCTGCGCGAGAGGTGACCCCCTCGTCCGAGCCCTCGCGGCGCCAGCGGACAGCCGCGCGCGGCGTGGTAACGTCCGCGCCGCGATGAAGCTCGCCTCCCCCGAAGTCCTCCCCATCGACGGCTTCCGCTTCGCGGGCCTCGCCGCCGGCATCAAGGCCAACGGCCGCCCCGACCTCGCGCTCGCCGTCGCAGACGCCGCCTGCTCGGCCGCCGGGCTGTTCACGACCAACCTCGTGCGCGCGGCGCCCGTCACCGTCGCCGAGGCGCGCGTGCTCGGCGGTCGCGCGCGCGCCGTGCTCGCCAACAGCGGTTGCGCCAACGCGTGCACCGGGGCGCCGGGCCTCGAGGCCACGCTCGCCTCGACGCGCGCGGTGGCCCGCGCGCTCGGCGCGCCCGACGCCGAGGTGCTGCCGGCCTCGACCGGCGTCATCGGCGCGCTGCTCGCCTCGTCGAAGATCGAGGCGCACGCGGCCGCGCTCGTGTCCGCGCTGTCGCGCGACGGAGCGGCCGCCTTCGCCGAGGCGATCCTCACGACCGACCGCGGCCCGAAGGTCGCGAGCCTGCGCGGCGAGATCGCCGGGCGCCCCTTCCACGTGCTCGGCATCGCGAAGGGCGCCGGCATGATCCACCCCGCGATGGCCCCCGCCGCGCCGCACGCGACGATGCTCGCGTTCCTCTTCACCGACGCCGCCGCGCCCCCTCGCGCGCTCGCGCGCGCCCTCGCGCTCGCCGCCGACGCGACGTTCCACACCGCCACGGTCGACGGCGACACGAGCACCAACGACACGCTGCTGGCGCTCGCGTCGGGGCGCGCAGCCGACGCCTCGCGCGGCGACGACGAGCCCGCGACCGCGCTCGTCGACGCGTTCACCTCCGTCTCCGATCTGCTCGCGCGCGCCATCGTGAGCGACGGCGAGGGCGCCGAGCACCTCGCCGAGATCGTCGTGCGCGGCCTCGCGAGCGACGCCGACGCGCGCGTCGTCGCGCGCACCGTCGCGACCTCGTCGCTCGTGAAGACGGCGCTCTTCGGGCGCGACCCCAACTGGGGGCGCCTGCTCGCCGCCGCCGGGCGCGCGGGCGTGGCGTTCGACCCGGCGCGCGCGCGCATCGCCATCGAGGGCATCGGCATCGTCGAGCAGGGCGTCGCCGTCGGCCCCGACGCCGAGGCCCGCGCGCGCGCCATCCTCGAGCGCCCCTCGTACACCGTCGAGCTCACCCTCGGCGATGGGCCCGGCCGCGCGCGCTACCTCACGTGCGATCTCGGGCTGGGCTACGTGCGGTGCAACGCCGACTACCGAAGCTGACGCTCGCGGCCCTCGCGCTCACGGGCGCGTGCGCGGCGCGCACCGGGAGCATCGGCGCGGTGCTGGGGCGCGCCGACGCCGACGGGCGCGTCACGGTGCGCCTCGTCGCGCCCTCGCTCGGCGGGGCGCGCGCTGGGCTCGCCGCCGGCGACGAGCTCGTCTCCATCGACGGGAGCGACGTGCGCGACATGTCGGCCGAGCGCGTGCACCGCGCGCTCGAGGGTGACGTCGGCTCGGTCGTCCGGCTCACCATCCTGCGCGCCGGCG
>CAITLX010000758.1 GCA_903893335.1 uncultured delta proteobacterium
CGCGCACTTCCCGGGTGGCGAAGGGCAATGGACAGGCCGCGGCCAAGAGCGACGGAGAGCAGCTCCGCGACGCGCGCGCGCGGAGGGTCACGCTCGACGACACGCTCGCCGACTCCATCCGGCAGCTCGCGTCGGCGACCTCCGAGCTGATGGCCGCCGCCGTGCAGCAGAGCTCCGGCGCGCAGGAGCAGGCAGCCGCCGTCGCCGAGACGGTCGCCACCGCCGAGCAGGTCGCGCAGACCACCGAGGAGAGCGCGCGGCGCGCCCGCACCGTGGCCGAGGCCTCGCAGCGGTCGCTCGCGGTCACGACCGACGGCAAGCGCGTCGTCGACGAGACCATCGCCGCGATGCGCGGCGTGCAGACGCAGGTCGACGCCATCGCCGAGAGCGTGCTGGGCCTCGCGGCCGAGGCGCGCTCCATCGGCGAGATCGTCGCCACGGTCGCCGACATCGCCGACCAGTCCAACCTGCTCGCGCTCAACGCAGCCATCGAGGCGGCGCGCGCGGGCGAGGCGGGGCGCGGCTTCGCCGTCGTCGCCGCCGAGGTGAAGTCGCTCGCCGAGCAGTCGAAGAAGGCCACCGTGCAGGTGCGCCGGCTGCTCGGCGCCATCCAGGAGCGCGTCACGAAGGCCGTCGCGGTGACCGAGCAGGGCACGCGCGCGGTGAGCGCCGCGGTGCAGCCCGCGACGCAGGCGGGCGAGACGATCCGGAGCCTGGCCTCGACCCTCGCCGAGCAGGCGCAGCTCGCCACGCAGATCGTCGCCGCCGCCAGCCAGGGGGCCAACGGCTCGGCGCAGATGAGCCAGGCGCTGCGCGACATCAACACCGTGTCCAACCAGAACCTCGCCTCGACCAAGCAGATCGAGCAGGCGACGCACGATCTCACGGCGCTGAGCGCCCAGCTCAAGGCCGCGCTCGACGCCTGACGGCGCCCCCGCGACCGCTCTCGACCCACCACGCAGACCCGACCATGGATCGCGAAGAGTTCCTCAAACGCCTGATGGGCACGTTCCTGTCGGAGCTCGAGGAGCACGTGCGCTCGATCAACCGAGACGCACTCGCCATCGAGCGCGGCGAGGGCGAGGTGGCCGAGCTCGTCAAGACGCTGTTCCGCGCCACCCACAGCCTCAAGGGGGCTGCGCGGTCGGTCGGCATCGCGCCCATCGAGTCCGCGTGCCACCACCTCGAGAGCCTGCTCGGCGCCGCGCGCGACCACGGCAGGGTGCTCGGGCCGGGCGAGACGCAGCTCCTGCTCGGCGCCGCCGACGCCATCGAGGACGCCGGCGCACGGCTGAGGCGCCGCGAGCCCCTCGACGGCGCGCCGCTCGTCGCGATGCTCCCCACGCTCGAGGCCGCCGCGCGCGGCACCGTGGCGCTCCACACCCGCGCCCCCGCGCCTCCCCCCGCCCCCAGGGCCGCTGCACGTGCGGCAGCACCCGCGCCGACGCCCGCCGCGGCGGCCAAGTCGGCGACCGCTTCGGTCCCTCCGCCCCCACCTCCAGGCGACGGCGCGGCCGGAGTCGCACCTCCAGCCGACGGCGAGACCGAAGGCGCGGCGTCGGCGCCAGCGTCGGAGAAGCTCACCGCGACGCCGCGCGGCCCGGCGCAGGGCACCGCGAACGGCCACGACGCCGCGAGCGACGCGCTCGTGCGCGTCTCGGCCGACAAACTCGACGCCCTGCTGCTGCAGAGCGGCGAGCTGCTGGTCACGCGCAACCGCATCGGCGCGTGCTGGCAGGGGCTCGAAGAGGTGCGCGACGCGCTCGCCGACAAGCGCCTCGACCTCGAGCGCGCGACCGTCGGCCAGGTCGAGTCCGCTCCCGCAGCCGCCATGTCGGCGGCGCTGCGGAGCGTCGAGGCCCAGCTCGAGCGCCTCGACGAGATCGTCGGGCGCGAGACGGCGGCGTTCGCCCAGGCGGTGCACGAGCTCGACGAGACGGTGCGCCGCATCCGCATGGTCCCGTTCATCGAGGCCTGCCACCCGCTCGACCGCGCCGTCCGCGACGTCGCGCGCACCAGCGGCAAGGCCGTCGCGCTCGAGCTGGTCGGCGGCGACGTCGAGCTCGACCGCCAGGTCGTCGAGCGCATCCGCGACCCGCTGCTGCACCTGGTGCGCAACGCCGTCGATCACGGCGTCGAGGCTCCCGACGAGCGCGTACGCGTCGGCAAGCCCGCGCAGGCGGTCGTGCGGGTGTCGGCGCGCATCCATGGTCACGACGTCGAGATCTCGGTCGCCGACGACGGCCGCGGCCTCGACCGCGGCGCCATCGCCGCGAAGGCGAGCGCGCGGGGCCTCGCCGTGCCGAGCGACGTCGGCGCGCTCGAGCGCATGGTGTTCGCGCCGGGCTTCTCCACCGCCGCGACGCTCACCTCGGTGTCGGGGCGCGGCGTCGGGCTCGACGTCGTCAAGGCCGTCGCCACCCAGCTGCACGGCTCGGTCGACTTCACCTCGAAGCCCGGGCGCGGCGCGCAGTGCACGCTCGTCCTGCCGCTCGACCTCGCGACGATGCGCGTCTTGCTCGTCGAGGTCTCGGGGCGCACCTTCGCGCTCGCCACCGGCAGCGTGCAGCGCGTGCTGCGCGTCGAGCTCGACGCCCTCGCCACCGTCGGCGGCCAGCGCGTGCTGCGCGTCGGCGACACGCCGCTGCCCGTCTTCTCCCTCGCCGACCTCCTCGGCGTCCCCGCGCGCCCCCAGGCTGAGCGCCACGCGCCCGCGGTCGTGCTGGCCTCGGCGCGCACCGAGGCCGTGGTGCTCGTCGACGCGCTGCTCTCCAACCAGGAGGTCGTGCTCAAGGGGCTCGGGCGCCGCCTGCTGCGCGTGCGCAACGTGCTCGGCGTCACGCGGCTCGGCGGCGGGCAGACCGTCCTCGTGCTCAACGCGCCCGAGCTGTTGCAGTCGGCGCTCCGCGACGCGACCACCGCCGCCCCGACCGCCGCCTCCGTGGTGGCGAGCCCCAAGCGCCTGCTCGTCGTCGACGACTCGGTGACGACGCGCACCCTGGTCAAGACGATCCTCGAGGCCGCCGGCTACGAGGTGACCGCCGCCGCCGACGGCGCGCAGGCGTGGCAGCTGTTGCAGACCATCACCGTCGACGCCGTCATCTCCGACGTGGAGATGCCGCGCATGGACGGCATCGGCCTCACCGAGACGATCCGCCGCTCGGCCTCGCACCGCGAGCTGCCCGTCGTCCTCGTGACGAGCCTCGGCTCCGATCGCGACCGCGCGCGCGGCGTGCAGGCCGGCGCGAGCGCGTACCTCACCAAGAGCGGGTTCGACCAGCAGACCCTCCTCGACACCGTCGCAACGCTGCTCTGAGAAAAGGTCGTCCCGCATTGGTCCGCGTCCTGGTCGCCGAAGACTCGCCCACCACCCGCGAGTTGCTCGTCTCGATGCTGGGCACCGACCCGTCCATCGTCGTCGTGGGGCAGGCGCGCGACGGCGTCGAGGCGGTGGAGCAGACGCTCCGGCTGCGCCCCGATCTCGTCACGATGGACATCCACATGCCGCGCCTCGACGGGTTCGAGGCCACCAAGCAGATCATGGTCGAGGCGCCGACGCCGATCATCATCATCTCCGCGGTGGTCAACCCCGACGACGTCGTCGCGTCGATGGAGGCCCTGCGCGCGGGCGCCGTCACCGTCCTGGCCAAGCCGCCGAACCCGTTCTCGCCCGAGTTCGACGACGCGTGCCGCAGCCTCACCTCGACGGTCAAGGCGCTCTCGCAGGTCACGCTCGTGCGGCGGCGCCCCGGCCCGACGCTGCACCCCGCGCTCCACCCCACCCCCGCTCCCCCGGCGGTCGCGACCACGCAGCAGCGCGCGCCGCGCGTGCTGGCCATCGGCGCTTCGACCGGCGGGCCCAACGCGCTCGGCCAGGTGCTCGGCGCGCTGCCGGCCGACTTCCCCGCCCCCGTGCTCGTCGTGCAGCACATGACCATCGGCTTCCTCGAGGGCTTCGCGCAGTGGCTCGACCGCGGCTGCGCGCTCGACGTGCGCCTCGCGCGCCACGGCGAGCGCCTCGCGCCGCGCACCGTCTACGTCGCCCCCGAGGACCACCACCTCGGCGTCAGCGCGAGCGGCCACGTCGTGCTCTCCGCAGACGACCGCATCAACGGCTTTCGCCCCTCGGTGTCGTACACGTTCGACTCCGCTGCGCGGGCGTTCGGCGCGGCGACCGTCGCCGTCATCCTCACCGGCATGGGCAGCGACGGCGTCAGCGGCCTGCGCACCGTGCGCGAGCGCGGCGGCCGCGTCATCGCCCAGGACGAGGAGACCTCGGTCGTGTTCGGCATGCCGGGCTCCGCGGTGGCCGCCGGCGTCGTCGATGACGTGCTCCCTCTTCCAGGCGTCGGCGCGGTCTTGCGCGGCCTGTTCGGGAAGGCCAACTGACGATGTTGCTCGGCCTGTTCGGAGAGGGCAACTGACCATGCTGCGCGTGCTCGTCGTCGAGGACAGCCCGACCCAGGCAGCCGCGCTCGGGTTCGTGCTCGCGTCGGCCGGGTTCGACGTCGTCACGGCGGCGAGCGGCGAGGAGGGGCTCGACGAGCTTCGCGCCGCGCCGTTCGACATCGTGCTCTCGGACGTCGTGATGCCCGGCATGTCGGGCTACGAGCTGTGCCGCGAGGCCAAGCGCGAGCCGCCGCTCACCCGCGCGCCCGTGGTGCTGCTGACCTCGCTCGCCGACCCGGCCGAGGTGCTCGCCGCGTTCGACTGCGGCGCCGACGCCTTCGTGCGCAAGCCCTACGAGCCCAACGATCTGGTGCGGCGCGTGCGCGAGCTCATCGACAACCACGCGCACGCCCGAAGCGGTACGGGCGACGGCAAGGTGCCGATGCGCGTGCTCGGCAAGGTGCTCGCGGTCGAGGCCCGCGACCACCGCCTCGCGTCGCTGCTCATGTCCACCTTCGAGGAGGTCGCGCGCTCGAACGAGGCGCTGCGCGCGGTCAACGCCGACCTCGCGCACGCCAAGGAGCTCGCCGTGCGCGAGGCGCAGTTCAAGTCGCGCTTCGTCGCCAACGTGTCGCACGAGCTTCGCACGCCGATGAACGCGATCATCGGCTTCTCCGAGGCGCTGCTCGACGCCGACGGGTGCGGCCCGCTGACCGCGCGCCAGACCTCGTACCTCGACTGCATCCTCTCGAGCGGGCGGCACCTGCTCGGCCTCATCAACGAGATCCTCGACCAGTCCAAGGTCGAGGGGGGCCACTTCGCCGTCGAGATGAAGCCCACCAGCCTCGTCGACGTGGCGGCGAGCGCAGAGGCCGTCGTCGCCCCGCTCGCCGCCAAGCAGGGCGTTCGGCTCGAGGTCGACGTGCCCGCCGGGTTCCCGTCGTTCTCGGCCGACCCGATCCGCTTGAAGCAGATCCTCTACAACCTGCTCGCGAACGCCATCAAGTTCACGTCGAGCGGCGGCGAGGTCCACCTGCGGGCGGCGGCCTCGGACGCGTGGGTCCGCATCTCCGTGCGCGACACGGGCGTCGGCATCCGCGCCGAGGACATGCCGCGCCTCTTCCGCGAGTTCGACCAGATCGAGTCCGCGCGCGGCATCAAGCCCGAGGGCACGGGGCTCGGCCTCGCGCTCACCAAGCACCTGGTCGATCTGCACGGCGGCGGCATCGACGTCGAGAGCGCGCCCGGCGTGGGCAGCACGTTCACCGTGCGCCTGCCGCGCGCGACGGGCGGAAGCGCGCCCCCCCAGGCCGATCCACGCGCTGCTACCGGAGGCTCCACCTGATGACCCAGCAACCCGATCCGCTCGTCGGCACGAGCCCCGAGGGCCCCGTGCCCTACATCCTCGTCGTGGACGACTCCGCGCAGAACCGCATGCTCGCCGAGGCCCACCTCACGGCAGCGGGCTACGAGGTCGGGCTCGCCGAGGACGGCAGCCTCGCGCTCGCGGCCTTCGTCGAGCGCACGCCGGACCTCGTGCTGCTCGACATCCTCATGCCCGAGCTCGACGGCATCGAGACGTGCCGCGCGATACGCAAGCTGCCGGGCGGCGCCGACGTGCCCGTCGTCTTCCTCACCGCGCTCGACGACGCCGGGACGTACCGCGCGGCGCTCGCGTCGGGCGCCGACGATTTCCTCAGCAAGCCGAGCAGCCGCGTCGAGCTCTTGCTGCGCGTCCGCTCGCTGCTGCGCATCAAGCGCATGGGCACCGAGATCAAGGCGAGCCTCGCGACCATCGCCTCGCAGCGCGACGCGCTGGTGCGCCTGCAAGAGCAGCAGGCGCTGCTCTCGGCGCTCGTCGTGCACGACCTGAAGAACCCGCTCGCGGGCATCCTCGCGAACCTCGAGTACGTCGAGGGCGCTGCGGGCCTCGACAGCGAGTGCCGCGAGGCCGTGGCCGACGGACTGCAGTCGGCCCAAGCGATGCACCGCCTGATCATGACGCTGCTCGACATCGGGCGCGCCGAGGAGGGCACGCTGACGCTCCTGCCGTCGGACATCGATCTCGTCGCGCTCGTCGAGCAGATCCGCTCCGACCACCGCCACCACCTCGCGGCGCGCGACCTCTCGCTCGCGGTCGAGCTCGCGGTGCCGCGCATCTTCGGCGACGACGACCTGCTGCACCGCCTGCTCGAGAACCTGGTCGACAACGCCATCAAGTACACCGGCCGCGGCACCACCATCACCGTACGGTCGCGCCGCGACGACGCGGGCGCGGTCGTGGTGCAGGTCATCGACCAGGGGCCCGGCGTGCCGCTCGAGCAGCGCGAGCGCATCTTCGAGAAGTACCAGCGCCTCGAGAGCCAGGGGCCGCTCGCGCGCACGAGCCGCGGCCTCGGGCTCGTGTTCTGCCGGCTCGCGGCCGAGGCCCACGGAGGCCGCATCCACGTCGAGGACGCCGCGCCGCGCGGCGTCGCGTTCTGCGTGACGCTGCCGCAGACCGGGGGCGCTCCTCCGCCGCACGGACGATCGGAGGCCCGCCCGTGACGCTCGACCCCCACCACGAAGGCGCAGCGTCGCCCCCCCCGCCGAGCGCCGCACGCGGCACCGTCCTCGTCGTGGACGACGACGACGCGCTGGCGCGCGCGCTCGCGCGCATGCTGCGTCGCCTCGGGTTCACCGTCGAGATCGCGGGCGACGGACTGCAAGGCGCCGAGCTCGTCCGCACGCGCTCGTTCGACGTCGTCGTGAGCGACATCGACATGCCGGGCCTCGACGGCGTTCAGCTGCTGCGCGCGGTGCGCGAGCACGACCTCGATCTGCCCGTCGTGCTGATGACGGCCGCTCCCGCGATCGAGACGGCCATCGTCGCGGTGCAGCTCGGCGCGCTCGACTACCTGGTCAAGCCCGTCGACACCCAGGCGCTCGAGCGCCTCGTCGAGCGCGGAGCGCGGCTGCGCGCCCTCGCGCGCCTCAAGCGCGAGGCGATGCAGCGCCTTGGCTCCGACAGCCTGACGCCGGCCGACCGCGCCGGGCGCGAGGCGTCGTTCGGCCGCGCGCTCGACACGCTGTGGCTCGCGCACCAGCCCATCGTGCGCGCCAACGGCAGCCTGTTCGGCTACGAGGCGCTGCTGCGCTCCGACGAGGCCTCGCTCCCGCACCCCGGCGCCTTCGTCGACGCCGCCGAGCGCCTCGACCGCGTGCACGACCTCGGCCGCGCCGTGCGCTCGAGAGCCGCGGGCTCGGTGGCCCTCACCGGAGAGCCCACCGCGCTGTTCGTCAACCTCCACCCGCGCGACCTCGCCGACGACGACCTGCTCTCGGGCTATGCCCCGCTCGCCGCCGTCGCGGGTCGCGTCGTGCTCGAGGTCACCGAGCGCGCCCCGCTCGACGACGTGCCCAACGTGCGCGCCCGCATCGCCTCGCTCCGCCGGCTCGGCTTCCGCGTGGCGCTCGACGACCTCGGCGCGGGCTACGCCGGGCTGCACACCTTCGCGCAGCTCGAGCCCGACATCGTCAAGCTCGACATGGCGCTCGTGCGCGACATCGACCGCAGCCCCACCCAGCAGAAGCTCGTGCGCTCCATGACGTCCCTCTGCCACGAGATGGGCAGCCTCGTCGTCGGCGAGGGGGTCGAGACGCGCGCCGAGCTCGACACGCTGCTCGACCTCGGGTGCGATCTCCTGCAAGGCTTCCTGCTCGCGAAGCCGGGGCGCGGGTTTCCCACCTACGACTGGTAGCCGGGCAGCGCCGCGCGACGCCGGGGCGCCGTTTCAGCCGAGGTCGCGCAGCGTCCGATCCGATCAGCCGAAGCCGAGCGGCGTCCGAAGGGCTCAGCCGACGTCGAGCAGCGTCCGCACGCGCGCGAGCAGCGCGCCGGAGGTGAACGGCTTGGGCAGGAAGTCGATCCCCTCGTCGAGCACGCCCTGGTTGCTGATCGCTTCGTGCGTGTAGCCCGACACGTAGAGCACGCGAATGCCCGGCTCGAGCTCGCGAACGAGGCGCTCGACCTCGCGCCCGCCGCCGTCGGGCATGACGACGTCGGTCACGATGAGGCTCACGCGCCCGGGCACGGCGCGGACGAGCTCGCACGCCTCGCGCGCGCCCGCCGCCGCGAGCACCTGGTAGCCCCCCGAGCGCAGGGCGCGCACGGTGACCGCGCGCACGAGCGCGTCGTCCTCGACGACGAGCAGCGTCTCGGAGCCACGCTTGGCGGCGGCGCGAGAGCCCGAGGGGCGCTCGGCGACGCCATCGGCGCGCGGGAAGTAGACGTCGAATGTCGTGCCGGCGCCGAGCGTCGACGCTACCGCGAGGTAGCCGCTGCTCTGCTGCACGATGCCCCACACCGTCGCGAGCCCGAGCCCGGTGCCCACCCCCGACGGCTTGGTCGTGAAGAAGGGCTCGAACAGGTGCGCCAGCGTCTCGGGCGACATGCCTTCGCCCGAGTCGCGGACGCGCAAGCGCACGTAGTCGCCGGCGGGCATGCCGACGGCGGGGGGCGCCTCACCCACCGCGAGGTGCACGTTGGCGGTGGAGAGCCAGAGCTTGCCGCCGCGCGGCATCGCGTCGCGCGCGTTGACCGCGAGGTTGATGACGACCTGCCCGACGAGCCCCGGGTCGGCGCGCACCGCGCCCAGGCCGGGCTGGGTCGCGAGCTCGATCGCGACGTCCTCGCCGATGACGCGCGCGAGCAGTCGCTCGCTCGCCGTGAGCAGCACGTTCAGGTCGAGCGTCACGGGGGCGATGACCTGCTTGCGGGCGAACGCCAGCAGCTGCTTGGTCAGCTCGGCGGCGCGGCGCGCGGCCGCGAGGATGTCGTCGATCGCCTCGGGGTCGGGCGCCTGCCCCTCGGCGACGGCGGAGCGCGCCTCGTCCGCGCAGCCGAGGATGACGGTGAGCAGATTGTTGAAGTCGTGCGCGACGCCGCCGGCGAGCCGCCCGATGCTCTCGAGCTTCTGAGCTTGCTGCAGCTGCGCGCGAAGGCGGTTCTCCTCGGTCACGCGCTGGGTCATCGCGAGCACGCGCGTCACCTCGCCGTGCTCGTCGGGCACGGGCTGGAGCGTGAACCGCACGTCGTGCCCCGCGACGTGGACCTCGCCCTCGGAGGGGACGCCGCGGAGCGCCGCGCGCATCGCCGGCTCGACGACCTCGCGCACGTCGGCCGGGAAGAGCTCGGCGACCCGCCGACCGACCAGCGAGGATGCGTCCGCGGCCAGCGTCGGGAGCGTGCCGTCGACCAGCTCGCAGCGCAGATCGCGATCGAACAGCGAGACGGTTCCGTTGGGGAAATGGCGCGCGATGGCGCGGTGGAGCACCTCGTGGCGTCGGGCCTCGGCCCCGAGCGAGCTCTCGACGCGGGCCTTCGACGCCGCGAGCTCGGCGTTGGACTTCTGCAGCGCGCGCGTCGAGACGGCGAGCTCTTGCCCGAGCGAGACGAGCTCGCGACGCAGCGCCTCCTGCTCGACGGCGTCGGCCGCCGCGAGCACGACGGTGCGCTCCTCCTCGGCGACGAACCAGCAGCGGAACGTCTGGGGCAGGCCCGTCGCGCACGAGAAGTCGAGCGCCCACGCGCGCGCCGGCTCGCGCCCCGAGGTGCCGAGCGACGGAGCGCGCGCCGGGTCGAGCAGCAGGCTGGCGAAGGGGGCGCCGACGACCGACGCGCCGAGCACGGCCTGCGCCGCCGCGTTCGCCTCGACGACGACGCCGCCCGCGTCGATGACGATCGAGAGCGCGGGGCCCTCGCCGCGCACCAGGCTCGCGACCAGGCTGTCGGACTCGGAGGGCATCGCTCAGCCCTCGAGCCCGCGCACGAACACCTCGAGGTCGTCGAGCGAGCGGACGTGGTGAACGCCTCGCAGCCCGGCGAAGAGCCCCTCGGTGCCGGGCTCGAACGCGTGCCCGCCGACGACGATGGGGACCGCGGGCGCTGCCGCGCGCAGCTCCGTGACCTCGCTGATGACGTTCGGCAGGCTGGTGCGCAGGCTCGCCGAGAGCGCGACGAGCGACGGCTCGCGCTCGGCGACGACCTCGACGAGTCGAGCGAGCGGCGTGCCGGCGCCGAGGAACTCCGTGTCCCAGCCGAGCAGCTCGAGCGAGTCGGCGACGATGCGCCCGCCGAGCTGGTGAAACTCGTCGACGACGCACGCCACGACGGCGCGCGGCGCCCCGTCTCGTGACGAGAGCGCCCGCGGGAAGACGAGCGCGAGCAGCCGCTCGGTGATGGCCGTCGCCCGGTGCTCGACCGCGACCGTCACCCGCCCGGCCGTCCAGCGCTCGCCGACCTCGTAGAGCGAGGAGGTGAACAGGCGCTCGTACACCTCGCGCAGCGTAGCGCCGCCCGCGAGCACCCCTTCGACCACGTCGCGGCAAGCGTCGTACTGTCCCGCGACGAGGTGGGAGACGTAGGCTTCGTGGATGGACTCCGAGATCACGAACTCGACCTCCGTGGCACCGCCCCCTGCCGACGTTCGATGTGCTGCTCCGCTCTTGAACTACATTCCGTGAACGGTCGCCAGACGAAAGAGTCAACCTGAGCGGTTGTTGTCGCTGAGGGCATTTGTCACCATGATGTCGAGCGTGGAAACTGCACATCAACACGTCGGCGCGTGGGGGCTCGCGCTCGTGGCCCTCGGGTGGGGCTGCTCGTCCAGCGCCGCCGACCCGGCGCCTCCCCTCGCCCCCGCGACGGTCGCCGAGACGGACGTCTTCGTCGGCGGGCAGGAGGGCTACCCGACCTACCGCATCCCGTCGGTCATCGAGACGGCGTCGGGCGCGCTGCTCGCCTTCGCCGAGGGGCGGCAGAACCTCGCCGACACGGGCGACATCGACCTGGTGATGAAGCGCAGCCTCGACGGCGGCGCCACCTGGTCGAAGCTCTCGGTCGTCATCGACCAGGGGGGCGACGTCGCCGGCAACCCGAGCCCCGTGGTCGATCGCGCCACCGGCGCCATCTTGCTGCTGTTCGACACCAACCCCGCGGGCGACCCCAACGCGCGGCGCGTGCTCGTCACCCGCAGCGCCGACGAGGGGGCGACGTGGTCGACCCCGATCGACCTCACCGCCGACGTGAAGCCGAGCACGTGGACGTTCTACGCCGTCGGCCCCGGGCGCGGCATCCAGCTGCGCGACGGCCGCTTCGTCGTCGCGTGCGACCACCACGACGCGGCGACCGGCGAGTCGCGCTCGCACGTCATCTACAGCGACGACGGCGTCGCGTGGCACCTCGGCGGCAGCCTCGCGCCCGACACCGACGAGTCGCAGGTGGCCGAGCTCGACGACGGCAGCCTCGTCATCAACGCGCGCGATCTGTCGAGCGCGCACCTGCGCGCGGTCGCGCGCAGCGTGGACCGCGGGCTCACCTGGTCGGACACGACCCGCGACCCCGCGCTGCGCGACCCGTCGTGCGAGGGGAGCCTGCTCGCGACGCCCCACGGGCTCGTCTTCTCGAACCCCGACAGCACCGTGTACCTCGAGCGCAAGCTGCTGACCGTGCGCGTCAGCCGCGACGGCGGCCGCTCGTGGGCCGCGTCGCGCGTGCTGCACGCCGGCCCCGCCGCCTACTCGGCGCTCGCGCAGGTCGGCGCCGACGATCTGGGCTGCCTCTACGAGCACGGCGAGAAGCTCGCGTTCGCGCCCTACGAGCGCATCACGTTCGCCCGCTTCGCAGCGCGGTGGATCGGGGAGTGACGCACGCCTTGCACGGGCGCACATTCTGCGTTTGCCGCGTTTGCATTGACTCTGCATAGCCGGGCAGGCTACCCGTGACGCTGCGGCTCGCGGGGGCGCGAGCGCAGAGCGCATGGCTGGCCACCGACTCCACCTGCTCCGACCTCCGGCCATCGCCGCGGCCGAGCTCGACGCGCTGCTCGCGAAGCTGCCGCCGGTCGTCGATCGCACCGTGCTGCAAGGCCTGCTCGGCTGCGAGCTTCCGCACTCCATCTGCGTCGCCGAGAGCCGCGACGCGCGCGCGATCCGGCGCGTGCTGCACGCCCTCGAGTCGCGTGGCGCGCAGGGCTACGTCTTCGAGGACCCCTCGCTCGCCTCTGCGGTCCGCCGCTGGACGGCGCGCCTCGGGCTCGGATCGGACCCCAGCGACGCGCCTCGACCGTCGCTGCCGCCCACCGAGGCTCCGCCGCCGGTCGTCGCGCCGACGACGCGGGGGCGAGCGACGCGCGTGGCCACAGCCGCGCTCGGAGCGCTGGCGTTCGCCGCCCTCTTCGCCGCTGCGTTCGCGTGGCTCCCGGCCTGGCTCGACGCCGTCGACGAGGTGCGCGCGCGCCTGTCGAGCGTCGTCGAGGACCACCCCCGCCCGGGCCAGGGACCGCGGCCCGGCGCCAGCGCACCGGCGTCGCTGCCGGCGCCGCCGCCTGCCTC
>CAITLX010000759.1 GCA_903893335.1 uncultured delta proteobacterium
CCGTCGTCGCCGATCACGGCCTCGAGGCGCTCGCCGCCGACGCCGCGTGGCGCGACGCCACTCAGGCGCTCGAGGGGTCGCTCGCGAGCGGCGGCGCCATCGACGTCTTCCTCGCCCGGCTCGCGGCGATCGGGCCGCGGCTCACCGCGCTCGTGCCGCGTCGCGCCGACGACGCCAACGAGCTCTCCGACGAGGTCCGCGATCTCCCCGGAGGCGCGCGATGAGCCGCGACGTCGAGGGAGGCGCGCGATGAGGCGCCGCACGCTCCGCCTGGTGGTCGCAGCGCACGTCGCGGCGCTCGTCTTCGCCGCCGCGACGGCCGGCGCCCGGCCGGGCGGCGGCAGCTCGTTCAAGGGCTCGAGCAGCTCGGGCCGCTCGAGCAGCAGCTCGTCGAGCGGGTTCTCGTCGAGCATCTCGCACACCCCGAGCTACTCGCGCAGCCCCTCGTCGAGCTCGAGCGACGACAGCGGCGGCGGGTCGCTGCTGTTCGCGCTGCTGCTGCTCGCCGTGTTCGGCGGCGGCCCCGCGCTCCTCGCCATCGTGCTGCGCGGCGTCGGCAAGCGCCTCGACTGGAGCACCGGCGACGGGTCGAGCGGCGCGACGGAGGAGACCGTCGAGGAGTCTCCCCGGCAGAGCGCGCTGCGCGACCAGCTCGACCGGATGCGCGGCCGCGACCCCGACTTCAGCGTCCTTCTCTTCGAGGACTTCGTCTACATGCTCTACGCGCAGGCCCACACGCTGCGCGGCAGGGGGCGCACCGACCTGCTCGCGCCGTGGCTCGCCCCCGGCGCGCAGGCGGCGCTCGCGACCCAGCCGGGCCTCGTCGAGGTGCGCGGCATCGTCATCGGCGCGATGCGCTGGCTCGCCGTCGAGGGCACCGAGGGGGACGACGACGCCGAGGTGACCGTCGAGCTCGAGACCAACCTCGGCGAGGTCGACGCCGCCGGCGCCGAGCGCACCTTCTACCGCGTCGAGCGCTGGACGCTCGCGCGCCCCGCGTCGGTGCGCTCCAAGCCCCCCGAGCGCATGCGGGTCGTCGGCTGCCCCAACTGCGGCGCGCCGCTCGACGGCATCGTGGGCGGCACCTGCGGCTACTGCCAGGCAGCCGCCGACGCGGGCGTCTTCGACTGGCAGGTGGTCGACGTCGCGCTGACCGCGTCCGAGCAGCGCGGCCCCATGCTCACGAGCGACGTCGCCGAGCAGGGCACCGACCTGCCGACGGTGACGGCCCCCGGGTGGGAGCAGCGCTGGACGGCGCTCGCCTCGCGCGATCCCGCGCTCGACTGGGGCGCGCTCTCGGCGCGCATCGGGCTCGTGTTCGCCGAGATGCAGGTCGCGTGGTCGACCCGCGCGTGGAAGCGCGCGCGCCCCTACGTCTCGGACAACCTCTTCCAGATGCTCGCGTACTGGATCGACGCGTACACGCGCCAGAAGCTTCGCAACGTCACGCGCGACGCGAAGATCGAGCGCATCGAGGTCTGCGACGTGCGCTCCGACCGCTGGTACGACGCCATCACCGTGCGCGTCTTCGCCTCCAGCTTCGACTGGACGGAGTCCGACGACGGCCGCGTCGTCGCCGGCAACCCGAACCGCACCCGTCGCTACACCGAGTACTGGACGCTCATGCGCGCGGCCGGCCGCGGCGGCCCCGCCCGCTCCGACGCCGCGTGCCCCAACTGCGGCGGCCCGGTCGAGGTCACCATGGCCGGCGAGTGCGCCTACTGCCGCGCCAAGGTCACGTCGGGCGCGTTCGACTGGGTGCTCAGCCGCATCGAGCAGGACGAAGCGTACGGCTGAGGGGCCCGGCGTCCGACTGAGCGCCATTCCCCACCCCTGCCCGAGCAGGCTCGACGGGTGTAAGATGGCAGATTGACCACCGCGCGCGGCGTCGCGCACGTCGGTCCCGCTCGGAGTTGCCCGTCATGGTTCGTCGTGTCCCGGTCTGCTTGCTCCTCGCCACGCTGTCCGCCGCTTGCGCGGTCGGCACCACGACCGACCTCGAGACCGGCTCGGGCGGAGCAGGCGGCAACGCCGGCGCCGCTGCGAAGGACGCGTCGCCCGACGTCCACGCCGACGCGACCGGCGACGCGCAGGGGGCCGACGCTCCGGCCGACGCCTCGACCGACAGCCAAGACGACGCCCTGACGCTCGCCGATGGCGCGAGCGAGGCCTCGTCCGACGCAGCGAGCGACGCGAGCGACGCCGACGCAGCAAACGATGCGCCTGCCGACGCCGATGCAGCGAACGATGCGCCTGCCGACTCGGCAAGCGACGCGTCCGCCGACGCCGACGCAGCGGGGGACGCGGGCGCGAGCGACGCCGGCACCGACGCCGACTCCGGCGGCGACGCGGCGAGCGACGCCGCGACCGACGCCGACGCGGGCACCACGGCGACCGAGGACGGCTGCCCGGGCGCCGACGTCGCGTGGACGACGCAGGCCAACGGCACGCGCACCGCGAGCGTCACGGGCGACACGACCGCGCTCGCCAACGACTTCACCGGCTACTGCTCGTACGCGTCGGGCCGCGACGCGGTCTACAGCTTCTCGGCCGACGTCACCGGCACGCTCGTCGTCACGGTCACCCCCTCGACCAGCTGGGACCCGGTCGTGTACGCGGCGACCGCGTGCAGCGCCGCGGCTGCGTCGTCGTCGCGCGCGTGCGCCGACGACTGGGGCTCGGGCCACACCGAGACGACCCAGATCGCAGCCGACGCAGGCAAGAAGTACAGCGTCTTCGTCGACGGCGCGTTCGGCTCGTCGGTCGGCGCCTTCCGGCTCGACGCGACGCTCACGCCGACGCCCGCCTCCGACCGCTGCGGCGGCGAGGTCGCGGTGTGGACGGGCACCACGACGCACACCTTCACTGCGTCGGGCGACACCTCGAAGCTCGCCGACGACCTCTCCCCCTCGTGCACGTACTCGTCGGCGGGCGACGCCGTCTACGAGATCACCCCCGACATCGACGGGCTGCTCACCGTCACCGTGGCGCCGACGGGCTGGAACGCGATCCTCGACGTGACCTCGGGCACCTGCGCCGGCACCGACGTGGCGTGCACCGACGCCGCGGGCAGCAGCCAGCCCGAGACGTTCCGCACGGCGGTGAAGGCCGGCACGACCTACTGGGCCATCGTCGATGGCAGCTCCAGCGCGCAGCACGGCGCGTACACGATCACCGCCACCGTGGCTCCCGTGCCCCCCGAGGACCTCTGCCCCGGCGTGACCGCGTCGTGGACGGGCACCTCGCCCGAGACGTTCACCGCCACGGGCAACACGTCTGGTCTTACCGGTAACTACGCTCCCTTCTGCGCCTACGGCGGAGCAGCCGACGCCGTCTACTCGGTCACCCCCGACCACGACGGCGTGCTCACGCTCAGCCTCGCGCCCACGGGGTACGACCCCGTGCTGCTCGTCACCACCGGAACCTGCGCCACGGGCACCAGCGTCGCGTGCGTGGACAACGGCGCGTCGGGCACCACCGAGACCTGGTCGGGGCGCGTGACCGCCGGCACGACCTACTACGCCGTCGCCGATGGCTTCGGAGCGGGCAGCGAGGGCGCTTACACGTTCACCGCCACGCTCTCGCCGGCGCCGGACAACGACTCGTGCGCCGCACCGAGCGACCTCACGCTCTCCGGCGCGCCGCTCGCCGCGACGATCACCGGCGACACGACGGCCGGCGCCAACGACACCTCCGCGAGCTGCACCGGCGGCGGCCGCGACGTCGTCTACCACCTCGTGGCGCCGCAGACGGGCACGCTCAAGCTCACCCTCACGCCGACCGGATCGCCCGCTTGGGACCCGTCGTTTTACGTGCGCACCGGCAGCTGCACGAGCACGTCGTACGCGAGCGAGCTCACCTGCCGCGACTCCAACTTCACCGGACAGGCCGAGACGCGCAGCGTCGCGGTGACGCAGGGCACCGACTACTGGCTCGTCGTCGATGCCTACAGCTCGTCGTCGTACGGCGCGTTCACGCTGGCGCTGACGTACTGACGCCACGCGATCCGGCGAGCGATGACGAGCCCGGCGCCTCAGACGGCGTCGGCGCGCTCGTGGCAGGAGCGTCAGACGGCGTCGGCGCCCTCTTCGAGCAGCCCCGACGCGCGGATGGCGGCGACGGTCGCGGCGAACGCATCGGCGAGCCTGGCCAGCTGCTCGACGGTCGGCGGCACGCTCCGGTCGAGCGAGGCGCACGCGTCGCCCATGGCCACCGCGCCCACGTTGTAGCTCGCCCCCTTGAGGCCGTGCGCCTGCGCCCACGCGCCCGCGCTGTCGCCGAGGCTGGCTGCCTCCTGGAGCGCCCGCAGGCGCCGCGCGCCGTCCTCGACGTAGGTCGCGAGGATGCTCGCGACGATCGGGGGGTCGAGATCGAGCGCGCGGATGCGCTCGCGGTCGAGGTGCGGAGCGTCGGCGTTCGTCGTCATGTTTCCTCTCGGGGAGCCCCTGGCGAGCCGGTCAGCTCGGCGAGGCGACGGTACAGCGTAGCGCGACCGACGCCGAGCAGGCGCGCGGCGTGCGTGACGTTGCCCTGGGTGGCCTCGAGGGCGCGCGCCATGGCGCGCCGCTCGACCTCGCGCAGCGGCAACACGGGCTCGGGCTCCGAGCGGGGCACGTCTGCTGGCGCGGGGCCCGGCGGCAGGACCGGCAACCCGCCGCGCACCGAGGCGGGCAGGTGCGCCAGCTCGATCTCGTCGCCGCCGCACGCGAGCATCGCCCGGTGCACGGCGTTCTGCAGCTCGCGCACGTTGCCGGGCCACGGGTACTGCGAGAGCGCGTCGAGCGCGGCTGGGCTCACGCGGGTGACCGGGCGGCG
>CAITLX010000760.1 GCA_903893335.1 uncultured delta proteobacterium
AGCGCCGCCGACCTCGTGCCCGGCGGCTCGACGGCGGGCTACCAGGGCGGCGGGCGCGTCGTCGCGCTCGCGACGGGCGACTTCCTCGTCACCTTCCTCTCGGGCGCGGGCTCCACGGGCGCGAGCGTCAACCTCTACGCGAGCGCCGTGTCCGGCCGCGGCTGCGGCGATCTCGACGTGGACATGGCCAACTGCGGCGCGTGCGGCACCGCGTGCGCGCCTGGCGGCGCGTGCACCTCGGGCACCTGCGTCTGCCCGGGCGCCGTGCCGCTGGTCTGCGGCGGCGTGTGCGCCGACCTCGAGGTCGACACCGCCAACTGCGGCGGCTGCGGCAACAAGTGCTCCACGGGCGCCACGTGCATGAGCCAGACCTGCATCTGCCTGCCGATGCCGACGGGGCTCGGTTGCCACGGCGTCTGCGTCGACACGGCCCTCGACGCGCAGAACTGCGGCGCGTGCGACAACGTCTGCAGCGAGACGAGCGACACCTGCACCGCGAGCGTGTGCGGCTGCGGCGCGGGCTCCCCTTGCACGGGCGGCCAGGTCTGCACCGCGGGCTCCTGCGGGTGCCCGAGCGGGCTCACCCCGTGCGGAGGCGCCTGCGTCGACACGACCAGCGACGCGCTCAACTGCGGCGACTGCGGCGTCGGGTGCACCCAGACGAGCGACACCTGCACCGCCAGCGTCTGCACCTGCGGCGCTGCTCCCGCGTGCGACGTCGGGGTCACGTGCTCGGGGTCGTTCTGCCAGGTTCCCTGACGCCGACCGAAGCGATCCATCGCCGTGCGCGCCTGCGGCGCGCACGCGCGGTGGCGTCTCAGAAGTGCACGACGACCGTCTGCGGCGTGACGTGCGCCTCGATGTGATCGAGGTTCACCTTCACGGGCAGCTCGGTCGAGGTCGGGATGCCGAGCACGCTGCCGGCCCCGCGCACGTCGATGCGCGGGACGATCTGCTCGGCGCGCAGCGCCTGCACCACCTCGGGCGGGCCGACCACGCGCACGTCCACGTCGGGCGGAAACGTCGTCGCGCGCGCGACGCCGAGCACGAGCACGGGGAGCTTGACGAACAGGCGCTCGAGCAGCTCGCGCGTGACCTCGACCTTCACCGTGGCGGCCGACACGTCGTACGTGACGTGCTGCGGAGGGCGGTCGATGGCGACCGAGCGCTGCACGGTGCCCTCGCGGCCGAGCCCCGTGACGTCGAGCGCGGCTGCGCGCGCGTACTGCAAGACCTCGAGCGCCTCGCGCGGACCGCGCGCGCGAACCGAGGCGGGCTCGACGCGCGGCGCGCCCTTCACGACGAAGCCAGGCGCGGGCTGCCCCGTGATCGAGGCCTGGATCGGCACCTCGCGCACCACCTCGTCGTCCCAGCGCAGCTCGATGGAGGTCGGGTCCACGGCCTCGGCGCGCAGGCCAGCGGGGACGTGGATCGCCGACGGGTAGAGGTCGATGCGCCCGGCTCGTCCGTTCGACAGGTCGAGCGTCAGCGTCCCGAGGTCGTCGGCGCGTAGCTCGTCGAGCAGCGTGCGCGAGCCGCGCACCGTCACGCGCACCGCCGGCGGCAGGGGAGAGACGAGCACGCGGTGGGCCGCCTCGGGCGGCGGCTTCTCGACGACGGCGACCTCGAACGTGCGCTGCGCGTCCTGCGAGCCGTGCGAGAAGGCGTAGAGCCCGAGGGCGAACGCGAGCGACAGCGCCTTGAGGCCGAGGTCGGCGAAGAGCGCGTCGCGTACGCGCTGCGCGAGGAGGGTGGCGCGGCTCGTCACGGCGCGCGCTCCTCGTCGGCGTCGCGCCGGGGGGCGGACCTCGGGGACTCGTCGCCGAGCGGCGCGGCGTCCTTCGCGCGCGGACGCGGCGGCCGGGGGGCGAGCGCCTTGCGGCGCGCCTTGCGGCCGAAGAGGCCGAGCAGCGCCTGCTTGAGCGACGGGCCATCGAGGTTCGACACGATGTTGCCGTTGAAGCAGAAGCTGATGGTGCCGCGCTCCTCGCTCACGACGACGACGACCGCGTCGGTCTCCTCGGTGATGCCGAGCGCCGCGCGGTGGCGCGAGCCGAGGCTCGGGTCGACGACGCGCTGCTCGGGCATGGGGAAGAACACCCCCGCGCTCGCGACGCGCAGGTTGCGGATGACGACCGCGCCGTCGTGCATCTTGTTGACCGACTCGGGCACGAAGAGCGACACGAGCAGCTCGCGCGTGACGGCTGCGTCGAGCGGGATGCCCTGCCCGACGACGAACTCGGCGAGGTTCGCGTCCTGCTCGAACGTGATGAGCGCGCCCATGCGGTGACGCGCGAGCTCGGTCACGGCCGCGACGACCTCGTCGATGACGCGCGACTCCTGCGCCCGGCCGAAGCCGCCGAGGAACGCCGGGCTGCCCACGCGCATGAGCCCGCGCCGGATGTCGTTCTGGAAGACGACGACCACGATGAGGATGAACGACGACAGCAGCGTCGAGAGCAGGTCGAGCAGCGTGACGAGCCCGGCCCAGCGCGCCGCTGCGTACAAGACGAGGATGAGCCCGAGGCCCGCGCCCATCTGCATGGCGCGCGTGCCGCGCAGCACGAGCAGCACGCGGTAGAAGACCCAAGACACCGCGAACACGTCGAGCAAGTCGATGCCGACCTGCGTCCAGGGGCGACGCGCGAACAGGTGCAGGAGCCCCTCGAGCATCAGCGGCTCCCCAGGGCGTGCCAGAGCTCGAGCGCCTGGCGGACGGGCGCCACGTCGTGCACGCGCAGCGCGGCGGCGCCGCGATCGACCGCGGCGAGGCACGCGGCGACGGTGCCGCCGAGCCGGTCGCCCACGGCAGCAGGCCGCGCCTGCGCGAGGAACGACTTGCGGCTCGCGCCGACCAGCACCGGCAGGTCGAGCTCGGCGAGCGCGTCGAGCTGGCCGAGCAGCTCGATCGACTGGCGCGCGTTCTTCCAGAAGCCGAGGCCCGGGTCGACCGCGATGGCGTCGGCCGAGACGCCCGCCGCGCGCGCGCGCTCGACCGCCGCGCGCAGCTCGGAGACGACCTCGCGCGCGACGTCGGCGTACGCCCCGTCGTCGAGCGTGGAGAAGCCCGGCATCGCCGCCATCGCGCCGCGCGAGTGCATGACGACCAGCGACGCGCCCGCGCGCGCCGCGACGCGCGCGAGCTCGGCGTTCGCGACGCACGAGGTGTCGTTGACGATGCTCGCGCCGCGCTCGAGCGCCCACTCGGCGACCTCGGGGTCGGTCGTGTCGATCGAGACGCGCGCGCCGCGCGCGCACGCGTGGCGCAGCGCGGGCTCGACGCGCGCCATCTGCTCCGAAGCGGAGACCGCCGGCGCGCCGGGGCGCGTCGACTCGCCCCCGACGTCCACGATGTCGGCGCCTGCCTCGAGCAGCGCATCGACCCGCGCGCGCGCCGCGTCCGGCGCCGCGTACGCTCCGCCGTCGCTGAACGAGTCGGGCGTCGCGTTGAGCACGCCCATCAGCGTGACGTGGCCGGCCGCTCGCGAGCGTCGCAGCAACGTACCGAGGGCCACCATGTCCACCGGGTACCAAGCCGTGCCCCGGAGGGCAAGGAATGCGAAACGCTTCGGGATTTCGGCGACCGCCGATCAGTGGATGTTCGGCACGCAGAAGCCGTTCAGGCAGGCCTGCCCCGAGGGGCAGTCGGAGGTCGTGTGGCAGGGCTGGCGCTCGATGTGCGCCACCCACTGCGCGATGTGGTTGCCCGTGGCGATGTCCTGAAACGGCAGCCAGAAGGGGGGGTAGCTCGGGTCGAGCCCCTGCGCGGCGCGCTGCGGGTCGAACGCCACCATCCAGAGCTGGCTGCGCTCGCCGTCCGCGAGCCGCAGGCCGTAGCCGCGCGCGCTCGAGAACGTCGCCCACATGACGCCGCCGCCGTAATACTGCATCTGCTCGGTCGCCCACTTCGGCCACGAGCTCGCGCCCCCCGCGTTGGCCGCGTCGAGGGCTACCGGAGTGCCTCCGCCGGCGGCGACGGCCCAGAGCTGGCCGTCGGGGAGCGCGCCCGAGTTGCTGTCGGGCGAGCCGTTGCCGTACGAGCTGTGATCGGCAGCCGAGCGGTTGAACAGGACCCACCGGCTGTCGGGCGAGAAGGTCGGGTAGTAGTTGTTCTGCCCCGCCGACGGGACGAGCGACTTGCCCACGTTCGAGAACGCCGAGCCGTTCCACGCGCGCGTCTCGAGGCCGGCCGAGTTGATGCCCGGCGTTCCGACGGCGAGCGGCGGGGGCGACTTCGGCTTCGCGTACACGAGCGTCGCGCCGTCGGCGGACCAGTCGGGCATCGTGCCGCCCGGCACGACGAGGCCCGCGCCGACCTGCCCGGTGGCGACGTCCTGCATCCAGGTGTTCACGCCGTCGGACGCGAGCAGCTTGGTCGCGTCGGGCGAGAACGAGAAGAAGTTGGCGCCGCCTGCGAGCGGCTGGCCCCCCGCGTCGAGCGGCTTCTTCGTCGCGACGTCGATGCCGAGGTAGGTCGCCGGCATCGGCATGTCCTTGCCGACGACGAGCTTCTTGCCGTCGCGCGACAGCACGTGGCACCCGACGCAGATGAGCGCGCCGGCCTCGGCGGGCGCGAGGAACAGCTCGGCCGCCTTGCCCGGGTAGCCGAAATCGAAGCGCTCGAGCGTGCCGCTGGTGTTCCAGTAGTAGAGGCCGCCGACGAGCGAGTCCTTCGTGAACGCGAGGGTGCGCGAGGGGGAGACGCCGACCGTGCCCGGCGAGGCGCCATCGACCGCGCGGATGGCGTACGCGACCGGCGGCTTGCCACCCGCGGCCTGCGCGAGGCTGCTCCAGAACGCGTCGTCGGGCGTGTAGACGCAGCCCGCGCCGAGCGGCGTGCAGCCCGTGTAGACGACGTACCTCAGCTGGGGCGACTCGAACGTGATCTCGAACAGCGACTGCCCGGCGGCGGGCACGAAGTGCAGCTCGAGCGAGTTCATGTTGAGCGGGACGAGCACGCCGTCGGGCGGGTACACGACCTCGGGGCCCGCGGCGGGGTCGAGCGCGCCGCCGAACTTCGTCGGCGCCGAAGCGTCCGCGCCCGGGCCGATCACCGTCACCGTCGGGGCCGACGAGCCGTCGCCGAGCGACGCATCGAACAGCGAGGCGTCCGCCGCGCCGCCGTCGAACAGGTTGCTGCCGGAGCCGGCCGCGCCGCCCCCTGGCTGAAACGTCGACGAGCCGCCGGTGCCCGAGCACGCGGCGAACGCTGCGACGGCGAGCGTCGCGACCAGGAAGGAAGAGGCGAGCTTCACCGAGCCATGCTGCGCGCCTGCGCCTCGTCGGGTCAAGCGTGGCGCCGTGCGCGCGCCGCCCCGTTGCGGGCGACCGCTCGCCGTTCTACGGTCCCCGTGCGGCCCAACACGATGCTTCGTACGCGCGTCAGAGCGGGAGCCGTCGCCGGTCTCCTCGCGAGCTTGGTGTTCGCCGCGCTCTTCAGCGGCCTGCAGTCGTTCGAGCTGTTCATCGACGCCTGGGCGCCGAGGTTCGGCGAGCCGACGCGCGTCGCGCTGCGCGTGCCCTACGGCCCGCGCATCGTGCAGGGCCAGCGCGCGCCGGGCAGCCACGTCGCCTACGAGCACGCGCGCACCGTCATCGCGCCCGGCACGGTGCTCTCCGAGTCGAGCGACGACCACCGCGCGGCCTACGCGTACGAGGCCGTGCGGCGTCCGCCGCGCGCGTCGCGCATCGTCGCGGTCGCCGTCATCGACTTCACGCTCGCGCTCCTGCTCTCGACCTACCTGCGCCGCTTCGGCCAGAACCGCGTCAAGCTGCTGCGCACGCAGATCGGCGTCTTCTCGCTGATGCTCGCGCTCATGGTCGTCGTGAAGGCGATCCTGCTGTTCACGTCGGTGCCCGAGTTCTGGGTCCCCATCGCGGCGGTGCCGCTCTGGATCGCGCTCTCGTTCGACCGGCGCACCGCGTTCCTCGTCAACGTCGTGCTCGCGTTCCTCGCGTCGAGCCTGCTGCGCTTCGATCTCGTCATCCTCACCGTCATCCTCGTGAGGGGCATGGCGGCGACGCTGCTGTTCCTCGACAAGAAGCGCCCGCGCCAGATGCTCGCCGCCGGCGCGCTCGCGGGGCTCTTCTCGTGCGGGCTCTACGTCGCCATCGCGGTCGTGTTCGAGGGGCGCTTCGACGTCTTCGCCGACCTCGCGCGCGGGGGCGACTCGCTGCTCGTGGCGAACTTCGGCGGCGGCGTGGTCGGGGGCCTCACCGCCGTGCTGCTGCGCGACCCGGCCGAGCGCCTGCTCGGCGCGGTGTCGCGCGACAAACTGCTCGACCTCACCGACCTCGAGCACCCGCTCCTGCAGAAGATGGCGCTCGAGGCGCCTGGCTCGTGGGAGCACGCGCGCGCGATGGCCAACCTCGCCGAGGCCTCGGCCGCCGCCATCGGCGCCGACGCCCTGCTCACGCGCGTCGGCGCCTACTACCACGACCTCGGCAAGACCGTGCAGCCCATGTATTTCGTGGAGAACCTCGCGCACGGCGAGCCGAGCCCGCACGAGGAGCTCGACCCCGACGTCTCCGCCGACGCGATCATGGCGCACGTCGTGCTCGGCACGAAGGTGCTGCGCGAGGGGGGCATCCCCGAGCCGGTCGTCGAGTTCGCCTACACGCACCACGGCACGCAGCTCGTCGAATATTTCTGGCACCGGTGCCAGGCGGCGGGCAACCCCAAGGGGCTCGGCGAGGCGCACTTCCGCTACCCCGGCATGAAGCCGCAGACGAAGGAGACGGCCATCCTCATGCTGGTCGACTCCATCGAGGCGGCGTCGCGCACGATCGATCCGCCCGAGCGCGAGCGGTTCGAGGAGATGATCCAGCGCATCGTCTTCACCAAGCTCCGCGCCGGCCAGCTCGACGACAGCGGCCTGACCCTCGCCGACCTGCACACGCTCATCGATCGCATGGGCGCGACGCTGGTCAACATGTACCACCACCGCATCCGCTACCCGTGGCAGAGCAGGCCACCGGCGCAGCACTGGACGACGCCACCACCTCCGGGGACGGTCCCCGCCCCGCAGCTCCCCCCGCCGCCGCGCGACGAGCCGCGCTGACCCCCCTATGCCCCCTCCCAGCTTCATGAAGGCCCTGTTCCACGGCGTCATCGCCGAGGAGCTCGTGCACCCGTTCCCCCACACCAGCCGCGACGAGCGCGAGAACGTCGAGCAGATCCTCGCCGCGACCCGCGCGTTCGCCGCCGCGCACATCGACGCCGCCGCCATCGACCGCGAGGGGCGCATCGGCGACGACGTCCTGCGCGGCCTCGCCGATCTCGGCCTCTTCGGCCTCGCCGTTCCGCGCGAGCACGGCGGCATCGGCCTCTCGTCTCTGGCCTACGTGCGCGTCATCGAGGAGCTCGCGAGCCTCGACGCGTCGGTCGCGCTCACGGTCGGCGCCCACCAGTCGATCGGCATCGAGGGGCTCGTGCGCTTCGGCACGCCCGAGCAGCAGCGGCTCTACCTGCCGTCGCTCGCGCGGGGCGAGCGCATCGCGGCGTTCGCGCTGAGCGAGGCCGGCGCGGGCTCCGACGCCTCGGCGCTCAAGACGCAGGCCACGCTGCTGCCCGGCGGCGAGGCGTTCTCGCTCAGCGGCTCGAAGATGTGGGTCACCAACGGCGGCCTCGCGAGCCTCTTCACCGTGTTCGCGCGCACCTCGTCGGCCGACGAGGGGCACAAGCCGCGCATCACCGCGTTCCTCGTCGAGCCAGGCGAGGGCGTCGAGGTCGGCCCGAACGCGGACAAGCTCGGCGTGCGCGGCGCCTCGACCACGCAGATCGTGCTGCGCGACGCGCGCGTGCCGGTCGGCAACGTGCTCGGCGCGGTCGGGCGGGGCTTCCCCATCGCGCTCGAGGTGCTCAACGCCGGGCGCCTCGGCCTCGCGGCCGGCTGCGTCGGCGCCGCCAAGCGCCTCGTGAAGATGGCGTGCGAGCGCGTGCAGCAGCGCAAGGCGTTCGGCCGCGCCATCGGCGAGTTCGGCCTGGTAAAGGACAAGATCGCCTCGATGATGGCGAGCACGTTCGCCATCGAGTCGATGACCTACCTCACCGCCGGTCTGGCCGACGCGCGCGCCGACTTCGCGCTCGAGAGCGCCATCGCGAAGATCGCCGCCTCCGAGGCGCTCTTCCAGATCGCCAACGACACCCTCCAGCTCGCCGCCGGCATCGGCTACATGCGCGCGCACCCCTACGAGCGCATGCTGCGCGACGCGCGCATCCACGGCATCTTCCAGGGCACGAGCGACATCCTGCGCTGCTTCGTCGCGCTCGCCGGCATGCAGGGCCCCGCGCGCGAGCTCGCCGACGTCGGCCGCGCCATCCGCGAGCCGCTCAAGAGCTTCGGCCTGCTCGGCGACTTCGCGGTGCGCCGCGCGCGCACGGCGCTCGGGCGCGAGCGCATGAGCCGCGCGCACCCGCTGCTCAACCGCGAGGCCGTGGTCTTCGAGGAGTACACCGTCGAGCTCGCCAAGGCCGTCGACAAGGTGCTGCGCAAGCACGGCAACGAGATCGCCGAGATGCAGTACACCCAGCGCCGCGTCGCCGAGGTCGCCATCGACCTCTTCGGCATCGGCGCCTGCATCGCGCGCACCACGCGCGCGATCGAGCGGCGCGGCGTCGAGGGGGCGCGCCGCGAGATCGACCTCACGACGATGTTCGTCGCGGCCGCCGAGCGCCGCCTCGCCGCCGAGGTGCGCAGCTTCGACAAGAACGACGACGAGCTGCGCAAGGCGATCGCGGCGCGCGCGTACGTCGACGGAGGCTACCCCTTCGATGCCGTCTGAGCCCCGCTCCGCGCGGCGCTCGGTCACCGACATGACCGAGTACGTGCTGCCGACCCACACCAACGTCTACGGCACCGTGTTCGGCGGCCAGATCATGGCGTGGATCGACCTCTGCGCCGCCATCTGCGCCGAGCGCCACTGCGGCGCGCACGCCGTCACCGCCGGCGTCGACGATCTCGCGTTTCAACGCCCGGTGCGCGTCGGCCAGGTCGTGCGCCTGCGCGCGCGCGTCACGGCCACCTTCCGCTCGTCGCTCGAGATCTTCGTCGATGTCGAGGGCGAGGACCCGGTCGCGGGCGAGCGGTGGCCCTGCGTCAGCGCGTGGCTCACCTTCGTGGCCGTGGGCGCCGACGGCGCGCACGTCGAGGTCCCGCCGCTCGCGATCGAGACGGACGAAGACCGCGCGCTGCGCGCCGACGCCGAGGAGCGCCGCCGGACGCGCCTCGAGCGAGCGCGTCGCCGCGCGCCCTGACGCCGCCGCCGCCCACGCAACCTCCCCGCCGCGCGCGCCGACGGCGCGTGTCTGGAGGTCAACGTGGACAATCGTATCGGCACCGACGCAGTTCTTCACCGCGCGCTCGAGCAGGCGCACATCGAGCCCGAGGGGGAGGCCACCCCGCTCGAGGGGCGCTTCTTCCGCGCCGAGAAGGCGCACCAGCAGCGCGCCGTCGTCGAGCACTACGGCTTCGACGCCCCCACGCACCTGGCCGCGAAGGCGGCGGGCTTCGTCGCGGGGCACGCGATCGAGCACGTCGAGCACGCGGTCGTCGAGGTCGGGCTCGAGACGGCCGGCCTCGTGAAGCTCGCCCACGGGGTGAAGGCCCTGACCGCGCTGCCGCTGCTCGTCGGCTACGAGGCGGCCAAGGCGTCGGCCGAGGTCCTCGTGCACGCGTTCGAGGACGGCGACGAGCTCGGGCGCGCGATGCGTCGCGAGCACGCCGTCGGCGCCTGCGCGATGCTGCTCGCGCCCGAGCTGCCCGAGGCGTTCCGCGCCGAGCTCTTCGCGGGCTTCGCCTCGCCGGGCGTCGGCTCGAAGGGGGCGGTCGCGGTGTGCGACGCGGTCGCCGGCCGCCCCGACGCGGCCGCCGTGCTCGCGGCGATGGCGCGACAGTGCCGCGACGGTCAGGCGGTCGCCATCGAGCGCGCCATCCGCTCGAAGGACGACCTCGAGCCGCAGCTTCGCGCCCACCCCGACTTCGCGGCGCGCTACCACGGCGACCTCGCGTTTCGACTCGGCGTCGACGCCGGCATCTGGGCGACGACGCACGACGCCGCGCTCGTCGAGCGCGTCCGCGCCTCGCGCGTCGCTCCTCCCGCCGTCGAAGTGAGGGGGTGAGCCATGAGCCACGAAGATTGGGTCGGGCTCTTCTCGCTGGTCGCCGTCTACTTCGTGTTCGGCTGCTGGGCGCTCAGCTGGGTCGTCATCGCCAAGCTCCAGGCCGCCGCTTCGCTCCGGCTCGAGCGTGCCTGGGCGGCCCGCGGCTACGAGGCGTGGCACGGGCTGAGCTACGCCCGCGTCCGCTGGCTCGGCGTCGCGCTCACCATCGCCCTCTGCATCGAGTCGTGCTGGCGCGACTTGCCGCGCTGATCTCGGCGGCTCAGTCGATCCAGCTCGCGCGCGCGGCGGCGACCAGAGCCTCCGCGCGCGCGTCGTTCCATCGGGCATCGACGGGGGCGGCGGCCTCGACGGCGTCTTGCCAGGGCGCGCAGGCCTCGATCGCCTCGCGCGCCGCCGGCGAGCCGGTCAGCAGGTCGAACGCCGGCACGTCGTCTCGGAACTCGTAGCGCTCGGTGCGGAAGCGAAAGCGCGCCGGGTCGTGCGCCGCGGCGAGGGCGACGAGCGCGAGGTACGTCGCGACGGGCTGGAAGCGGCGTGCGTCGGTGACGTGGACCTGCACGCCGCCGCACGTCTGCCCGGCGTGCTTGTGGAAGGTGGGGCAGAACGTGAGCGGACGCGCCACGAAGCCGGGAAGCTCGGTGGCCGAAAGCTCGCGCGCGAGGCGCTGACCGTCGATCCAGGGGGCCCCGACGATCTCGAACGGGCGCGTCGTGCCGCGACCCTCGGAGAGGTTCGTCCCCTCGAGCAGGCACGCGCCGGGGTAGACGAGCGCGGTGTCGCCCGTCGGCATGTTGGGCGAGGGGAGCACGAAGGGGCGGTCCCACGAGCGCGCGTGGTCGGAGCGTGTCCAGCCCTCGACGCCCGCGACGCACAGCGCGCCGTCGCGGCCGAGCGAGAGGCCGTCGCGCGAGGCGAAGAGCGCGACGATCTCGCCGAGCGTCAGCGCGTGGCGGACGGGGACGGGCTCGAGGCCCACGAACGAGGTGAAGCCGCGCCGCTGCAGGCTCCCCTCGGTGGCGGCCAGATCGCCGCCGAGCGGGTTGGGGCGGTCGAGCACGACGCACGAGAGCCCGGCGCGCGCGGCGGCGCGGACGGCGAGCAGCGCGGTCCAGACGAACGTGTAGTAGCGAGCGCCGACGTCGGCGAGATCGACGAGCAGCACGTCGGCGAGCGCGAGGTGCGCGGCGGTCGGCACGAGGCAGGCCTCGTCGTCGCCGTACAGGCTGACGATGGGCGCGCCGGTCGCCGCGTCGCGCGCGTCGGCGACGCCGATCATGTCCTGCGCCTCGCCGCCGTAGCCGTGCTCGGGCCCGAAGAGCACGGTGGGGTGCACGCCGAGGTCGGCGAGCACGGCGCCGGCGTGCCGCAGGTGTCGGTCGACGCTCGCGGGGTGCGCGAGCAACGCTACTCTTTGCGAGCGGAGGCGCTCGACGAGCGAGGGGAGTCGCGCGAGGCGGTCGAGGCCGACGTGCATGGGCTCCGACCGCTAGCGCGCCGGGCGCGAGGAAACCACTAAAATCGTGGCGATTCCCGGCGAAGCGCGCGGTTCGCCGCCGCCGTCGCCCCGCGCGCGAGGCGCTGGCGAAGCAGGCGCTGGGGTGCTAAAAAGTTTTCATACCCCATGCGCCGCGTGTTGGTCGTCGACGACGAGGAGAACCTGCGGCTCGTGCTCCGTACGCTGCTCAAGCGGCACGGCTACGAGGTGGAGACGGCGGCGAGCGGCGAGGAGGCCCTCGTGCTCGTCGATTCGTTCGGCCCCGACGTCATCCTCACCGACGTGCGCATGCCGAAGATGGGCGGCCTCGATCTGCTCGCGATGCTCAAGGCGAAGGGCAACGACGCGACGGTCATCGTGATGAGCGCGTACGGCAACCTCGATCTGGCCATCGAGGCGATGAAGGCGGGCGCGTACGACTACGTGCACAAGCCGTTCAAGCACGAGGAGGTCGTGCTCGCGATCAAGAAGGCCGAGGAGCGCGAGGCCTTGCGGCGCGAGAACCGCGTGCTGCGCGAGGAGGTGCAGAAGGAGCACCAGTTCGAGCAGATCCTGGCCAAGAGCCAGGCGATGCAGGACATCTTCCGCACCATCTCGAAGATCGCCGACTTCAAGACGACCGTGCTCATCGCGGGCGAGAGCGGCGTCGGCAAGGAGCTGGTCGCGCGCGCGCTGCACCGGCGCGGGGCGCGCCGCACGGGGCCCTTCGTCGCCGTCAACTGCGGCGCCATCCCCGAGAGCCTGCTCGAGAGCGAGCTGTTCGGCCACAGGCGCGGCGCGTTCACCGACGCGTCGTCCGATCGCCGCGGGCTGTTCGAGGAGGCCGACGGCGGCACGCTGTTCCTCGACGAGGTGGGCGAGCTGCCGCTGGCGCTGCAGGTCAAGCTGCTGCGGGTGCTGTCGGACGAGACGATTCGCCGGCTCGGCGACACGCGCGATCTGCGCATCGACGTGCGCATCGTCGCCGCGACGCACCGCGATCTCGCCGCCGAGACGAAGGCGGGCCGCTTCCGCGAGGACCTCTACTACCGGCTCAACGTGCTGCCCATCACGCTGCCGCCGCTGCGCAGCCGGCGCGAGGACGTGCCGCTGCTCATCGACCACTTCGTCACGCGCAACAACGCGCGGCTCGGCACGCGCATCCGCGGCGTGGACACCGAGGCGCGGCGCCTGCTCGCCGAGTACGCGTGGCCCGGCAACGTGCGCGAGCTCGAGAACACGATCGAGCGCGCCATGGTGCTCTGCGAGGGCGACCAGATCGTCGCCTCGGACCTGCCCGAGCGGGTGCGCGAGGCGCGCGACCCGGTGCAGGTGCAGCTCGCGAGCGGCGAGCTCTCGGTGAAGAAGACGACGCGCATCATCGAGGAGATGCTCATCCGTCGCGCGCTGCAGAAGACGCGCGGCAACCGCACGCGCGCCGCCGAGGTGCTCGAGCTGAGCCACCGCGCGCTGCTCTACAAGATCAAGGACTACAAGATCACCGACCTGTGACGCGACGGCGCGCGCCGCGCGCCTGCTCCGAACGAGCGCGTCGCGAGCCGAGAGAGCGATCGCACGCGGCGCAGCGCGCGATCGCTCGGAACCGCGCTTCAGCGCGCGATCGCTCCGATGAAGCTCCTCAGCGGGCGGGGGCGCTCGCGCCGAGCTGGCGGCCGCGCATCCAGCGCGACACCTGGGCGGCGAGCCCGGACTGCTCGTCGACCTCGGTGAAGTCCCACGACTCGGTGATGCGCTGCTCGACGGCGGTGGCGCCGGCGCCGCACGCGAGCGGCCACTGGTGCGTGGTGTACGTGTAGGGCGTGAAATCGGGCGTCGAGGTGAACATGTCGAGCGGCAGGCCCGCGTTCTTCACGACGAGGTTGGGGTAGGGCTTGCCGTAGACGTGGGCGAAGAGCTTGTGGATCGACGCGACGTCGACGTGCGTCTTCGAGACGTGTCCGCGCTTGACCCACGGCGAGACGAGCACGAGCGGCGTGCGGTGGTAGTCGACGTGGTCGCCGCCCTGCTGCGGGTCGTCCTCGGTGATGACGATGAGCGTCGACTTCCAGTAGGGCGAGTGCGAGACGGCGTCGACGATGAGCCCCGTGGCCTCGTCGTTGACCGCGATCATCGTCTCGGGCGTCGGGTTGGTGGGCGAGACGCCGATGGTGTGGTTGTTCGGCAGCGTCATGTACACGAAGCTGCCCATGTCGCACGCGACGCGCAGGCGCCCGGCGGTGTGGCACGCCTTGTCGAGGTCGACGAAGCTGATGTTCTGGAAGGGGCCGCCCGGGTAGAGGCCGTCGACCGGGTTGCGGTCGCCCTGCGCGATGGCGGGGTTGCCGACGATCTCGCCGAGGATGTCGTACAAGACGCCGCTGGTGTGCAGCCAGTCGAACAGCGAGCCCTCCTCGGGGCGGCCGATGCCGGCGACGCCCGAGAGCGGCACGGGGCGCGCGTCGTCGTTCCAGGTGCGCTCCTCGAAGTCGGTGGTGCGGCCGTAGGTCGTCCAGGTGTGGCCCTGCGACGAGGCCATCGCGAGGTTGTAGTTGTTGTCCGACATCGTGAACGCCCGCGCGAGCGCGCGCAGGTTCGGCCAGACCTTCTCCATGTCGGCCGTCGTCGCCTTGAGCGCGCTCGCCGCGTCGCCGTCGACCGCGGGGCTGTTCGCGTCGCTCTCGACGAGCCTCGTCATGTCGCCGAACGTCGAGTCGAAGGTCTTGTTCTCGCGCACGATGAACAGGATGTGGTCGATGCTCGGCGACGGGCCCTCGGTGTTGGTCGCCGGGACGGGGAAGTCCTTCACGCCCGTCGGGCAGGTGACCGTGGGGTAGCCGTCGCGCGCGCCGACGGCCACCGAGGCCTTCACGACCAGATCGCCCGCGGTCAGATCGATGGCGCTCGCGGCGACGTGCTGCACGCTGCCGAACGGCAGGGAGTCCTGGTCGGTGTCGAGCGGGATGGGCCCGACGCCGTGGCCGCGCAGGTTGGCGATGGTGAGCGCGCCGTCGTCGTGCACCACGACGCCCGAGGGCCACCAGGCGGTCGGCAGGCGCCCCGCGGGGGTGAGCGTCGGGGTCGCGGGCGAGAGGTCGACGTCCCACGCCTCGATCGCGTTGATGCCCGCGAGCGTCGCCCAGAGGCGGTGGCGCGTCGCGTCCCACGTGAGGGTCGAGACGTCGACGCCGTGCAGCGTGGCGTCGAAGTCGACGCGCACCTCGGAGGTGGTGTGCGCGACGCGGTCGACGAGGGTGATGGCGTCGGCGAGGTCACCGGCGACCGCCATCCACTTCGCGTCGAGGAACGCGATGCCCTCGGGGTCGTGCCCGACGGTGTACTGCTGCGCGACCTGCCCGGCCGCCGGGTCGGTCAGGTCGAGCTCGAGCAGCTTCTTCGAGCCCCAGAGCGTGACGTACGCGCGCGTGCCCGCGGCGTCGTTGGGGTCGAACGCGACGGCGAACACGTTGCTGCCGCCGAGGGCGACCGCGCCGTACTGCTTGCCGTAGTTGGCGGTGTCGGCCGGGTCGACGTCGTAGACGATGGCGTTGGCGTCGAACGCTCCGCCGACGAGCAGGCGCTTGCCGTCACCCGACAGGGCGATGCTCGTCGCGGTGTAGCCCGCGGGCTTGCCGTTCTGGTCGGTGGACGCGGGCAGCGTGAGCGCCGACGCGCTGTCGGCCGCGAGCGCGCCCGTGGTCGTGTCGAGCTGGAACGCGAGGACCTTGCCGTACGCCGTGGCGACCCAGACGACGCGGTGCGTGGCGTCGGTCGGGAGCCCGACCGCGACGCTGGGGCCGAGGTTCGGCGGGCGCAGCACGCTGACCGCGGGCGAGGTGGCGCCGCCGAAGGCGCGGGTGTCGAGGACGCGCACCGCGTGATCGCGGCTGCCGACGTCGATGGTGACGACGTAGGGGGTGCCGGGGACGGCCGCGAGCGCGCTGGTGTAGCCGCCGCGCACCTCGTCGGCGAAGACCCACTCGCTGCCCGCGGGGGTGAGGCGGCGACCGTCGGGCAGGACGTAGGCGCCCGGCGTGAGCGCCGACGCGCCGACCTTCTCGAGCGCCTGGCGCGCGGGGGCGCCGACGGTGCATTGGCCCGCGACCACGGTCGGAGCCTTGTCGTAGGCGGGGCACTCGGCCGCGTGCGGGAGCGTGTCCCAGTCGGCCGACGCGGGGCACGCGTAGGGCGTCGTCGTCTTCTCGGCGCAGGTGCCCGAGCAGACGTAGGCGCACGAGTGGGGCGCGTGCGTGTACTCGGCGATCTGCTCCAGCGTGGCGGCCGGAGGGCCGTCCTCGGTCGCGGCGTCGCCGACCGCGCCGTCGCCGGCGCCTCCGTCGGGCGAGGGCGCGGGGGACTCGACCGCCGCCTCCTCGGGATCGGAGCCGCAGTGCACGAGCGAGAGGGCGACGAGAGCGAGCGCGAGACGCTTCATGGCGGCACGTTACCGAGCCGCCGCGGCGGGGGTCAATGCCCCGCGGGAAATGTCACTCGAACGACGCGCGGACGAGCGTGAACTTGTTGTCGACGCGCTTGTCGGTGAGCGTCTCGAACGAGCGCGGCGAGCCGAGCTCGTTCTTCAGCGAGCCGGTGCGGCCGTGCTCGGTGACGAAGAAGAAGGTGCGCACGCCGGCCTCCTGCTGCTGCTTCACCCAGGTGGTGAACGCGGTGCCGCTCGAGACGAACGCCGGGATGCGGTTGCCGGTGTAGAAGTTCTCCCCCTTCCAGTTCATCTGGTAGGCGACGACCGGCTCGGCGGGCCCCTTGCGGGCCTTGTAATAGGCCTCGATGACCTCGCGCTGCCCCCAGTGCGGCGCGCACTTGACGAGGTAGACGTCGAGCCCCCACGCCGCCCACACGAGGCCGGTGGCCAGGAGCATCACGACGAGGTGGCGGCGCAGGCGCGGCAAGACGAGCAGCAGCGTGAGCGCGGTGGCGACGATCGCGAAGCCGGTGAGCGTGCCGCCGAACTCGAGCGCCTCGGGCCACGCTCGGCGGTAGTTGTAGGTGAAGAGGTGCATGAGGCGGGCCTGGCCCGGCACCTCGCCCCCCTCGCCGCGCGACGCGAGATCGCGCCCGACGAGCGCGACCACGACGGCGGCCGCGACGCCGACGCCGCCGAGCATCAAGTCCTCGTGGCGCGCCGTGCGCGACTCGTCGTCGTCGCCCGCGGGGGGCGGCGCGGTGGCCACGCCGTGCCTGCGGGCCGTGGCCCAGGCGAGCGCGAGGCCGACCACGATGCACGCGACGCCGAGCAGCGGCGCGCCGGGGCGCAGCAGACCCCCCTCGGGGCGCGTGCCGAGGACCGAACCCGGAAACAGCCGGATGAAGCCGTAGATGGAGAGCGCGGTGCCCAGGCCGAGGCCGGCGAGGTACTTGCCGAGCTCGCGCGGGCGGGCGAGCGCGCCGTCGCCGAGCATGCGATCGAGGACGATGCCGGTGAGCATCGCCGCCGGCGGCACCGACGGGAAGATGTAGTGGTGGAACTTCGTCAGCATGGCCGTGAAGAGGCCGAACGCGAAGACGAACCACATCGCGAGGAACACCGAGACGTCGCCGCGCCCCTCGCCCGCGTCGTCGCGGCGGCGCGTCCACCACACGAGCCCCGCGGGCACGAGCCCCGTCCACGGGAAGAGCGCGTAGCCGAGCTGCCAGACGTAGAAGCGGAAGCTGACGTCGTCACCCTCGTTGGTGTCGTGCACGTGCGTCATCGCGCGCTTGTACATGTCGTGGAAGATGAGGCGATCGGTGAACGCCTGACCGTGCCGCACGTACATCGCGAAGTACCAGGGGATCGCGACCGCGGCGATGATGAGCAGGCCGCTGACGAT
>CAITLX010000761.1 GCA_903893335.1 uncultured delta proteobacterium
TGACCTCGTGGCCCGCCGCGACCAGCGCGTCGGCGGCGACGCGGCGATTGGCCGGGTCGGCATCGACCAGCAGCAAGGGTTCCGGCTGGCCCACCGAGAGCAAGGTAGGCCCAACCCACCGGTGCGGCCAGGGCCTCTTGGCCAGCGGCGCCCTGGCGCGTCGGGGGCCGTCAGAAGAGGTCGGCCGGTCCTTCGTCGGGGGGCGGGCGCGCCGGGGCCTCGATGCCGAGGTGCTCGTAGGCGCGGCGCGTGGCGATGCGCCCGCGCGGCGTGCGCCCGAGCAGCCCGACCTGCAGCAGGTAGGGCTCGTACACGTCCTCGAGCGTGTCGCGCGGCTCGGCGAGCGCGGCTGCCAGCGTCTCGACCCCCACGGGGCCGCCGTCGTAGGTCTCGATGATGAGGCGGAGCAGCCGACGGTCCATCTCGTCGAGGCCGGCGGCGTCGATGTCGAGGCGCTCGGCGGTCATCTCGGCGATGGCGTGGTCGATGACGCCGGTGCCGCGGACGTCGGCGAAGTCGCGCGCGCGGCGCAGCAGGCGGTTGGCGATGCGCGGCGTCCCGCGGGCGCGGCGGGCGATGGCGAGCGCGCCCTTCTCGTCGATCTCGGTCGCCCCCATGCGCGCGCTGCGGAGCACGATCCGCGCGAGGTCGTCGACCGGGTAGAAGTCGAGTCGCATGATGTAGCCGAAGCGCGACAGCAGCGGCGCGGTGAGCTTCGCGGTGCGCGTGGTCGCCGCGACGAGCGTGAACGGCGCCAGCGGAAGCTCGCAGGTCGTCGCGTAGGGGCCGTCGCCGCCGGTGACGATGTCGATCTTGTAGTCCTCGATCGCCGGGTAGAGGCTCTCCTCGATGGCCGGCGCGAGGCGGTGGATCTCGTCGATGAAGAGCACGTCGTTGGGCGCGAGCTTGGTGAGCAGCCCCGCGAGGGCGCCCTTGTGCTCGATCGCCGGCCCCGACGTCGCGTGCACCGAGACGCCCATCTCGCGGCCGATGATGTGGGCGAGGGTCGTCTTGCCGAGCCCGGGCGGGCCGCAGAACAGGATGTGATCGAGCGGCTCGCTGCGGCGGCGAGCGGCCTCGATGAACACCCGCAGGTTGTCCTTGTGCTTGTCCTGCCCGATGTACTCGTCGAGCGAGCCGGGGCGGAACAGGCGGTCGAAGCGCGCGTCGTCGCCCTGCTCGACCGCGTCGACGAGCCGCTCGGGCGCCTCGACGGCGGGGTGCGCGCGGCTTCTTCATGGGCGGACGATAGCCCAAGCGCCCCGGGTTGGGGGTCACGGACCGGAGCGGAAGGTCACGCGCACCGCGTCGCGCCCCTCGGCTTGCACGAGGCTGACCTCGCCTCCGTGCAGCCGGGCGATGCCCCGCGCGAACGCCAGGCCGAGCGCGGTGCCGCGCGCGCGCCGCGCCCCCTCGGGCCGGCCCGCGAGGACGGGCGCGAGCTCGCGGGCGCGCGCGCCGTCGCCCGGCACCTCGAGCTCGACCACCAGGTCGGCGTCGACGACCTCGGCGCGCACGGAGATGGGCGTTTCGCGCGGGCCGCCCGCCGCGAGGGCACGCGCCAGAGCGGCGACCGCCTGGGCCGTGCGGTGCGGGTCGACGAGCACGCCGCGGGTGCCCGAGCCGGGCACGCGCACGAGGTCGAACGGCGTCTCGGGGAGCGCGTCGGCGAGCATGCGCCCGAGCGTCACGCGCCAGGCCGCGACGAGGGTGGGCTCGCGGGCGAGCGTGAGCTGGCCCGCGTCGAGGCGGCTCCAGTCGAGCCAGATCTCGAGCCACGCGAGCAGCTCGCGCGCGCGCTGGGCGAGGAAGGCGACGCTCTCGTGCTGCGCTGGTGAGAGCTCGGCGCGCTCGAGCAGGTCCGAGAAGCCGAGGATCGCGTTGAGAGGGTTCTTCAGGTCGTGGCTGAAGCCGGCGAAGAGCAGCGCGTGCGCGCGTGCCGCGCCGGCGCGGGCGGTCAGCGCGCGCTCCTGCGCCACGGCGAAGACGGCGAAGCGATCGGCCAGCGCGTCGATCGCCTCGGTGAGCGCCGCGACGACCTTGAAGCGCGCCGGCGGCAGGACGCGGCCGCGGGTGCGCACGACCTCCTCGTTGCCCAGGCGCCGCACGCGGTCGGTCGCCGCGGTGAGGTCGGAGACGAGCCAGTCGCCGAGCTCGCGGCCGACGAACGCAGCCAGGGCGATGGCCAGGAGCAGCACGACGAGGTCGGCCCGCGACGTGCCCTCGGCGGCCTGCAGCTCGAGGCGAACGCGCCGCCGAGCGGCGGCGGGTGGCGGCGCGCGCGGGGGCAGGGCGAGGGAGAGGACGGCGTCGGCGTCGCGGCGCGTGTCGGCCGCGGCCTGCGTCGACAGCAGGCGCACCTGGGCCTCGGTCAGCAGGGTGGCGCCCGCGGCGATGAACGCGACCGGGCCGACGATCGCGAGCGCCAGACGACGCGCGACCCGGCGGCGGGCCGCGCCGGTGCGCTCGACCTCGAGCAGAAGCTCGCGCGCGACGTCGGGGTCGAGAAGCTCGAGCGCCGCGACGACGCCCACGCGCACGCTCGCCTGCAAGGGCAGGCCCGCCGCGGCGACGAGCACGAGGCCGAGCAGCCACGCGGCGACCGCGGCGTCGGCCCCGACCTGGCCACGCGCCGCGCACGTGAGGACCGAGGCGGCGTGCGCCAGCGCCATCGACCCGAGGGAGGCGAGGGTCGTCGTGGTCGGCAGCGACGACAGGGTGCGTACCTCGCCGACCTCGATGGCGTCGGACCCGAGGGCGAGGGCTCGCAGCAGGTGGCGGTGTCGGCGCACGCGGCCGCGGGTGAGTGCGGCGCCGAGCAGCGCCCCGGGCAGGGTGAACGCGAGCGCGGCGCTCTGGAGCGCGGCGACGGTGGCGGCGTCGAGCGACAGGAGCCTCGGGACCCCGAGCGCGAGCAGCACGATGAGCGTGAACGCCGCGACGGCGTGCGCGCCGAGCGCGCGCCAGGGGAGGCGGAGCGCGGCGGCGTTCACGGTCGCCCCTGCCCGACCGAGGGGAAGCTGACGGTGAAGCAGGCGCCGCTGCCGGGCGCGCTGCGCAGCTCGATGCGGCCTCCCATCAGCTCGACGAGCCGTCGCGCGATGGCGAGCCCGAGGCCGGTGCCGCCTCGCCGCGAGGCTGCCCCGCCCGCCTGCCGGAAGGCGTCGAACACGACCGCCTGCTCGGCGGCGCTGAGCCCCGGGCCCGAGTCCTCGACCTGCACGGCCACCCACCGGTCGTTGCCCGCCACGCGCACCGTCACGGCGCCCTCGCTGGTGAACTTGACGGCGTTGCCCACGAGGTTGGCGAGCACCTGCCGCACGCGGCGAGGGTCCGCGTAGGCCTTCGTGCTCGAGGCCCCCTCGACGCGCACCTCGAGCCCCTTGGCGGCGGCGGCCGGGCGGGCGTCGCCGGCGACGGCGTCGGCGATCTCCCCGACGTCCACCTCGGCGCGCGCCAGCCGCAGGTCGCCCGCCTCCATCGCCGAGAGCTCGAGCAGGTCGTCGACGAGCTCGCCGAGGTGGGCGGCGGCGGCGCGGACGTGCTCGACGTTCTCGCGCGCGTCGGCGTCGAGCGGGCCGTCGATGTCGGCGAGCAGCACGTCGGCGAAGCCCAGGATGACGTTGAGCGGCGTACGCAGCTCGTGGCTCACCGACGCGAACAGGATCGTTCGCTCCCGGTCGTGCGTGGCGGCCTCGGCGAGGTCGCTGCGGTAGACGTGCTCGGCCGCCGTGAAGCGGTCGACGAGCGCATCGAACGCGGCGGTGAGCACCCCGACCTGGTCGAGCCCGCGCACGGGGAGCCGCGTGCCGGATGGCGGCGCCCCCTCACGCGCCATCGCGACGATGCGCCGTCGCAGCCACGCGACGTCGTCGTGCGCGGAGCGCGCCATCCCATGGGCGACCATCCCGGCCACGCCGACGAGCACCACGGTGAGCGCGGCGATCGCGCGCACCAGGGCGGTCGAGGCCGGAGGCACCTCGGGCGCGGCGACGATCGCGAGCACGGCGAACCGGTCGAGGGGAGGGCCGACGGGGCGAACCGCGAAGCGCGCGCGCCCCTCGGGCGTCGTGAGCTCGCCGCCGCCCGCGAGCAGGCACGCGAGCCTGCGCTCGAGCGGCAAGGCGTCGGGCGAGGGGCCCACCGCGACCGCCCCGTGGTCGTCGAGCACGTAGCGATCGGCCTCGCGCCGGATGGTGACGTGGCGCCGCGACACCGAGATGTCGGGCAGGACGACGACGTTGTCGGAGCCGCGGCCGATCGTGGTCACGGCTTCGGTCAGCACGTACTCAGCGCCGACCTTGGGCCCCGCGATCGCCAGCAGGCGCGCCGCCTCGGCGGGTGGCTTCTTCCGGTTGCGGTCGTAGACGCGCGTCGCTTCGCCGTCGGGCGGGGGCGAGGGTGCGGTCTCCTCGGGCTCGTCTGCGACA
>CAITLX010000762.1 GCA_903893335.1 uncultured delta proteobacterium
GCGGAGGGGAGCTCCTCGTCGCGCAGCGTGGCGATGGCGTGGGGGGCCTCGTCGCGCTCGACGGTGACGCGGTAGCGCCCCTCGGCGGCAGGGTCGGGCTCCTTGTCGGCGCCGACGCCTGCTTGCTCGAGCGCGACGACGACGCGGTTGGCCTGCGGCTCGTCGAGCGCGCCGGCGACGGGGACCGCGCAGCCGCCGGCGGCGGCGGCGAGCACGGCGAGGCTCCACGAGGCGAGCGGGCGAGGCTGGATCATCGGTCAGAAGCGGGTGGTGGCGATGTCGAGCTTGGGGTTGGAGGGGAACGACATGCGCCGCACCGCGCCCGCGATGCAGCTCGCGACGCCGGGGCTGGGCGGGTCGGTGGACACGGTGACGCCGACGGCTCGGCCGTTCTGCACCGCGGCGCAGACGGTGACGTGCATCGACTGGGGCGTGCCGCACGCGACGACGTACGATCCGCTGTTGAGGACGGAGCCGAACTGGCCGGCGGTCAGATCGGCCTGGGCGTTGCCGCCGCCGATGCGGATCTCCTCGACGTACTTGTCGCGCGCTGCCTCGCAGCTCATCCCGCCTGCGAGCACCGGGAGCCCGCCGCCGCCACCGCCGACAAAGCCGCCTCCGCCCGTGGGCCGCGCCCGCTGCGCGGACTTCAGGCCGCCGTCGAACTCGACCGCGATGCCCTGCTCGGCGTCGACGGCGCGCGCCTGCTCGCCGGTCGCGCGCACGCGCATGACGACGAACGCGAGGGCGGCGACGCCGGCGCCGACGACGAGCACGCCGACGAGCGTCTTCTGGCGCGTGCCCTTCGTCTCGGCGACGACGACGCGCTCGATCTCCTTCTTCTCGGCGACGACCTCGCGCTGCATCTTCGCCTGCTCGGCGAAGGGGGCGAACTCCTCCCAGTCCTTGATCGGGCGCTCGTCCTGCGAGAACGCGTCGCGGAGATCGTTGTCCTCCTCGAACTGGTGCGAGCCGATCTGCTGGAGCAGCTCGACGGCCGTGAACGGGCCGTGATCCATGCCGCTCTTCACGACGACGTAGCGGGGGCGGGGGTCGGACTCGAGGCGCGCCTTGAGGTCGGACAGCCGCGCGGTCGCGTCGGGGGCGCGCGGCGGCGCCGGCGGCGGGCGGAACGCGGGCCCGCCCATGTGCGCGGGGGGCGGCGGGAGCATCGAGAGCGAGACGTCGACCTCGCCGCCGTCGCTGTGGTCGAGGTGCGACTCGTCGGCGGCCGGGGGAGTGGCCGCGGCGGCTGGCGCGAGGTGGTGGAGCGCCTGGGCGAGGGCCGAGAGGTCGTCGGGGCGGTGCGCAGGGTCGGCGACGAGCGCCTTGCCGAGCATCACCTCGACGGCGGGGTCGAGCCCGGGCACGAGCTCGGAGGGGCGGCGCATGCCGGGGCCGATGTGCTCGCCGGTGACGAGCTCGTAGAGCAGCGCGCCGACGGTGTAGACCGACGCGCGGGCGTCGCCGGGCTCGCCGTGGCGCTCCTCGGGGGCCATGCAGGCGCGGTCGCGCGGCATCGCGGGAGGGGTCGTCGCGAGCTCGACGGCGACCGTCGCGGCGCCGCGCTCGTCGAGCAGGATGGACGAGGGGTGGACGAACAACCGCTCGCCGCGGGCGTGGCGCGCCGCGATCTCGGTGCAGAGCGGCACGAGGATGGCGACGGTCTCGGCCAGGGACCAGGAGCCGCCGTGGGCGCGGCGGCGCTCCATCTCGGCGCGGAGCGAGGCTGGCGGGATCGCCGAGCCTACCGGGAGCGGCGTGGCGGGACGTGGGGTTTGCGACATGGGAGGCCGGGAAGATACGCAAGACTCGGGCGCGGCGGCAACCCGTCGCAGTGCGGTGGTCGGCCCCGCGGGGTGACACGGCGGGCGCGGGAGCGGGTAACCTGCGGCGGTAGCCCATGGCGAACCCGAGCGTCGATCTCCTGCTCGCCGCCGATGTCGGCGGGACCCACACGCGCCTGCGCCTCTGCGCGGGGCCCGAGCGGCGCATCGTGCGCGAGGCGACGCTCGACAGCGCGGGCGGCGCGTCGTTCGAGGCGCTCGTCGCGCCCTGGCTCGCGCGGACCCAGGGGCGCGTGCGCGCGGCTGCGATCGGCGTCGCCGGGCCGGTCGTCGATGGCGTGTGCCGCGCGACGAACCTGCCCTGGACGCTGCGGGCGCGCGCGATCGCGAGCGCGCTCGGCGTCGGCGAGGTGCTGCTGGTCAACGACCTCGCGGCGATCGCGGTGGGCTGCACGCTGGTGTCGCCCGACCGCGTCTCGTGGCTCGCGGCGGGGCGCCCGCCGCGGCGCGGCGGCAACGTCGCGGTCATCAACGCGGGCACCGGCCTCGGTCAGGCGCTGCTCGTCTGGGACGGCGAGCGCCACGTCCCGTCGGCGAGCGAGGGGGGCCACGCGTCGTTCGCGCCGCGCGACGACGAGGAGGTGGCCCTGCTCGCCTTCGCCCGCGCGCGCCGCGGCGGACGCGGGGCGCACGTCAGCTGGGAGCGCGTGCTGTCGGGCCCGGGGCTGGGGCTGCTCTACGATTTCGAGCTCGCGAGGAGCGGCGACCGCGAGCCCGCGGCGGTGGCCCGCGCGCTCGCGCGTGGCGATCGCAACGCCGCGATCGCGCGGCTCGGTCTGCTGGGCCGCAGCCCCCACGCGGCGGCTGCGCTCGACCGACTGGCGGACCTCTACGGCGCCGAGGCCGGCAACCTCGCGCTCAAGGGGCTCGCGACCGGCGGCGTGTACCTCTGCGGCAACGTCGCGCGCTCGCTGGCGCCCTCGCGGGGGGGGCGGCTGCTCGCCGCGATGCGCGACAAGGGGCGGATGCGGGGCCTGCTCGCCCGCATGCCGGTCGGCGTGGTGCTCGACGAGCGCGTCGGATTGCTCGGGGCGACGCATCTGGCGGCGCGGCTCGCGACGGGGTAAGGGGGCCGCGCCTCAGCCAGAAGGAGTCGCTTGCCGATGCCCCGCGCGTACGATCCGAAGCTCGTCGACCAGGCCGTCCACACGCTCCAGATGCTCGCCGTCGATGGCGTCGAGAAGGCGAACTCGGGCCACCCCGGCACCCCGATGGCGCTCGCGCCGATCGCGTTCGAGATCTTCACGCGCCACCTTCGCTACGATCCGAAGGCGCCCGACTGGACGGACCGCGACCGCTTCGTGCTCTCGTGCGGGCACGCGTCGATGCTGCTCTACGGCGTCCTGCACCTCGCGGGCTACGACCTCTCGCTCGACGACCTCAAGCAGTTCCGCCAGCTCGGCTCGCGCACCCCCGGCCACCCCGAGGTCGGCGTGACGCCCGGCGTCGAGATGACGACCGGCCCGCTCGGCCAGGGCATCTCGACGGCCGTGGGCATGGCGCTCTCGCTGAAGATGCTCGCGGCGCGCTTCCCCGGCGAGGACGTCGTCTCGGCGCGTGTGTTCGGCATCGCGTCCGACGGCGACCTGATGGAGGGCGTCTCGTGCGAGGCGTCGAGCCTCGCGGGCCACCTCGGCCTCGACAACCTCGTCTTCTTCTACGACGACAACCGCATCACCATCGACGGCGCGACCTCGCTCGCGTTCACGGAGGACGTGGCCGCGCGCTACGCCTCGTACGGCTGGTGGGTCACGCAGATCGACGGCCACGACCACGCGCAGATCCGAGCGGCGCTCGACGAGGCGGTCGCGGTCAAGGGCAAGCCCAAGCTCATCGTCGCGCGCACGCACATCGGCATCCACTCGCCGCGCCAGGACATGTCGAAGGCGCACGGCGAGCCGCTCGGCGCCAAGGACGTCGAGGCGACCAAGCGGGCGATCGGCTGGCCGCTCGAGCCCACGTTCCACGTGCCGGGCGAGGTGCGCGCGCTCTTCGCCGAGCGCGCGGCCGACGGCGTCGCGGAGCACGCCGCGTGGCGCGCGCGCGTCGCGGCGTTCGAGCAGAAGGGGGGCGACGCGCCGGCCCTGTACCGCCAGCTCGTCGCGAAGGCCGTCCCCTCCGACCTCTTCGAGCAGCTCGTCGCCGCCGCGCCCGCGAAGGACGCCGCGACGCGCGTGCAGGCCGGCCTCGTCGAGCAGACGCTCGCCGCGCTCGTGCCCTCGCTCGCCGGCGGCTCGGCCGACCTCAACCCCTCGACCAAGACGTTCATCGAGGGCTCGGCGTCGATCGCGCGCGACTCGTTCGCGGGGCGCAACGTGCACTTCGGCATCCGCGAGCACGCGATGGGCGCGATCATGAACGGCATGGCGCTGGCCCCGGGCTTCGTGCCGTTCGGCTCGACGTTCCTCGTGTTCAGCGACTACATGCGGCCGGCGATCCGGCTCGCTGCGCTCTCGCACCTGCAGGCTGTGTTCGTCTTCACCCACGACAGCCTCTACCTCGGCGAGGACGGCCCGACGCACCAGCCGGTCGAGCACGTCGCCGCGCTGCGCCTCATCCCCAACCTCGACGTCGTGCGCCCCGCCGACGCGCTCGAGTGCGCGGCCGCGTGGGCCCACGCCATGGCGCGCACCAAGGGGCCGACGGCCTTCGCGCTCACGCGCCAGAAGACCGCCAACGTGGCGCGCCCTGCCGGGTTCGACCCGCGGGTGATGCTGCGCGGCGCGTACGTCCTGTCGGAGGCCGAGGGGGGCGCGCCCGAGGCGGTCGTCGTCGCGACGGGCTCCGAGGTCGAGCTCGCCCTCGGCGCGCAGAGGGCCCTCGCGGCCGCCGGGCGCCGCGTGCGCGTCGTGTCCGCCCCGTGCTGGTCGGCGTTCGAGCGCGAGCCGGCGGCCTGGCGCGACGCGGTGCTTCCGCCTGGCGTCCGCCGCGCCGTGATCGAGCTCGGCCGTACCGACGCGTGGCGCGGCGTGGTAGGTCTCGAGGGCTTGGTCATCGGTCACGACGCCTTCGGGCTCTCCGCGCCGGACAAGGACATCCAGCGCCACCTGGGGTTCACGGTCGACGCCGTCGCCTCCAAGCTGGGCGCCTGGCTTCGCACCTGATCGCCTCTCCCCCATGGCAGACCCCAGCCCCCCCGGCCGCTCCGGCAACCACCGACGTCGCGGCCGCGGCGGCAAGCCGCCGGCTCCCGCGCCGCCGTCGCGCCACCTCGCGGCGATCACGGCGCCGAGCCGCGTCGATCTCGAGCGCCCCGTCTCCGAGGAGTTCACGCCCGACGAGCAGCGCGAGGTCGCGCAGCACCTCGCGTTCCTGCGCACGCACAAGGCGATCCTCGGGCTGTCGCTCAATGCGACCGAGGACCTGCTGGTCAACGGCGTCCGGCCCCCCACCGACCGCGGCGTGGTCAAGCACCTGCTCTCGAAGGTCGACCGCAAGCTCGTCGAGCGCGTGCTCGCGCGCGAGGCGGTGCAGCGCGACGCTGCGCTGCGCGCTCGCCTCCTCGGGGGGCTCGTGCGCCTCGAGCCCGATCCGACGGTGCTCTTGCAGTACCTCGAGGCGCTCGCGCACGTCGCCGACAAGCGCGAGGCCGCGTCGGCGTTCCACCTCACGGTCGATCGCATCGATTTCGGGCGCGCGACCCAGACGCAGATGGGGCTCGTGCTCGAGGTCGTCGCGCGCACGTTCGAGGGGCACGACCGCGTGCAGGCTCTGTTCGGCCTGCTCGCGAGCCCGACGTTCGAGGCGGCGCTCGACCGCTCGATGGACGCGCTCTCGCCCGCGCTGCGCGCCATGTTCGCGCCGCTGCAGATGGCGCACCGGGTCGTGCTGCGCAAGGGCGAGTCGCCGCGCGATCCCGCGTCGCGCGCGCTGCTCGACGAGGGCATCGCGACCTGGCTCAAGGCTCCCGACCCCGTGCTGCGGAGCTACTCCGCGGCGGTGCGCGAGCGGCTGGCGCGCGTGGCCGTCGACGACGTGGCGCTCGCCACCTCGAGCCGCGCGGCGCGCGTGCTCGTCGAGAGCCTCCCGCACGCGTCGCCCACCTTCGCCACGCTCGCCGTCGAGCTCGTCGATCGGCTGCTCGCTGCGTCGCAGGACGACGCCGCGCGATCGACGCTGCAGGCCGTGCTCGCCGCGCAGCCGTCGTGCCAGGGGGCGCTGCGGCGCCGCGAGGCGCTCGGCTGGGCGCGCGTCGGGCGGCTCGCCCTGATGCCGCCTGCGCAGGGGCAGAAGCCCCCGCGTCTCGCGCGAGCGTTCTGGCTCGACCGCGCGGCCTTCGTGCTGGCGCGCGTGGGGCGACGCGACGACGCGGCTCGCTTCGCGAGCGAGGCCGAGCTGCAGCAGCGGCTGGTGCTGCCCGGCGTGGCCACGTGCCTCGGCGCGGGCGTCGCGCCCGACGGCAGGCCCTACGTCGTGCTCGAGGGAGGGGCGCGGCCGTTCGAGCCCTCGTCGCTCGCTCGCGCGCCGCTCGGCGACCGGCTCGCGATCGCGGCGCAGGGGGCGCGCATTCTCCACGCGGTGGCCGCGGCGGGCCTGGCGCTCCCCGATTTCGACGCCGCGCGCCTCACGCTCGATCGCAACGCGCCGCATGGGCTGCGCCTCGCCGATCTCGACGGCGTGGTGGCGCGCGCTCCGGCGGAGGCCCACGCGGCGCACGCGCGGCTCGCGCGGGCGTGGCTCGACGTGGCGCTCGGTCCGCACCGCGCCTCGCTGCCGCGCCTCGGTGGCGACGAGCTCGCGGCGCTCGTCGTCGAGCTTGCGCTTCGAGCGGCCCGCGCGATCGATTGACCGGAGCGGAGCGGCCCGCGCGATCGACTGACCGAAGCGGAGCGGCGCGCGCGATCGACTGGCGGGGTGCGGGTCAGTCCGCGCGATCGTCGGGGTGAAAGGCGCTCGCGTCCGCGCGCTCGGCGACGCGCGCGAGCACCCACGCGAGCCACGACGCGCGCAAGAACACGAGGGCGAGCGCGGCCACCTGGTGGACGACGGCGACGGCCGCGAAGCGTGGCCCCGTGGCGACGCCGATGCGCGCGGTCGCCACGGTGGCGAGCGCGACCACGGCGAGCGCGGTCACCGCCCAGAGCGCCCAGTTCCACACGGCGCGCAGCGGCGCGCGGCCAAACGTCGCGGCGCCTGCGTAGAGCGCGGTGAGCGCGGCGGAGCCCGTGCGGACGGCGGCAGCGCGGGCGAAGTCGTGGACGACGCCCACGGCGACGGCGCAAGCCGCGGCCACGGCGACGATCGACAGGCGCACGAGGTCCACCGTGCGGTCCGACGCGTGCACGTTCACCGCGCCCCCGATCGCGGTGACGACGGCGCCGGCGAGGAACGCGAGCGCGACGGTCGCGGCGACCGAGGCGCCGAGCAGCCACGAGAGCGCGCCGAGCGGTCGCAGGCCCGCCGAGAGGCTGCTCGCGAGCGTGACGCGCCCCGAGCGCCCGAGCGCGTCGAGCTCGGCGGCGAGCGGCACGAGGCCGAGGTACGCCGCGACGAGGGCGATCAGCAGGGCCTCGCGCGAGGCAGCCGCGAGGCCGAGGTGCCCGACGCGCGACACCTCGACGAGGTACATGCCCCCCGGTTCGAAGAGCATGGCGTCGCCGCGCGGGAAGGCGCCGAGCGCGTGCTCGGCGATCGCGCCGAAGGGCGCGGCGATCGCGACCGCGAGCGCGGCGCGCAGCAGCCAGAGCGCGCAGAGCACGCCCGGGCGCCGCGAGGCGCCGATCGCGTCGGCGGGCAGCAGCTTGGGCCGGCTCACGGCATCGCGGCGGCGAGGCCGACCTCGGCGAGGTACAGGGCGTGCTCGAAGGCGCGCGACGCCGGGGCGTGACCGGCGGCGCGCACCGCGTCGTTGGTGCGGTCCTCGTCGAGCAGCACGCGGGCGTCGGGGTCGACGACGGCGGTCGCCAGCTCGCTCGGGCCCGTCCACGTGACGCGCGTCGAGCGCCCGCGGCCGTCCCAGCGCACGCGCTCGACCGAGCCGTCGCGTCCGCGAAGCTCGATGTCGACGGGCAGCGAGAGCGTGCCGTGGCGCTGGATGAGCGCCCAGCCCTCGAAGCCGCCGTCGGCCGATTTCGTCGCGGTCGCCGTCTCGCGCTTGCCCGCTCGATCGAACAACCCCGCGGCGGTCGTGCGCCTGCGCGACGTCGCCGCGACGGCGACGTAGTCGACCCACGCGCGGTCGAAGAGCGCCGCCTCGAGGTTCGCGGCGGCCTCCTCGCCGACGACCTCGCGCACGGCGCCGACGAGGTCGGCGGGGGTCGGATGCTCCCAGCGGAAGCGGCGTGCGTAGCGCCCGAGCGCGCGCATCACCGGCGCCTGCCCGTAGGTGCCCGCGAGCGTCGCGAAGATCGTCGCGGTGCGGGCGTAGACCAGCCCGCCGTAGTCGCGCCCCGTGACGAAGGCCGACGCGGGCTGCGCGACCGGGTCGTCGTGTCCGACCGCGACGGCGGCGGCGCGCCGCAGCTCGGCGTCGCCGAGCTCGAGCCCCGGGAGCGAGGCGAGCGTGCCGGGGCCGAGCCACTCGGTGAGGGCGACCTGCTCGGCGTACGAGTTGAGCCCCTCGTCGAGAAACGGGTGGGTGAGCTCGTCGCTCGCGACAAGCCCGTAGAACCACTGGTGCCCGAGCTCGTGGAGCGTGACGGCCTCGATGCGCCGCAGGCTCCGCGGCTCCCACCACGCGCCGCCCGTGGTGATGAGCGTCGGGTACTCCATGCCCCCCGCCTCGTCGGCGCCATCGGGCGGGTGCACGACGGTGAGCACCGGGTAGGGGTAGCGACCGAAGCGCTCGCCGAAGCGGCGCAGCCCGAAGCGCACGGTCTCGATCTCGCGAGCGACCGCGGCGCCGTAGCCCGGCGGCGCGAGGACGCGCACGGCGACGCCGTCGACGTCGGCGGCGTGTTGCTCGAAGTGATCCCACGCCGTCCAGGCGAAGTCGTGCACGTCGCGCTGCACCCAGCGCGTGACGCTCCGGCCCGTGGGGGCGGGGGCCTCGGGCGCGGTGCTCGTGCCCGTCGCGCCGACGACGTAGCCCGCGGGGACGTCGAGCGTGACGTCGTACGCGCCGAAGTCGGCGTAGAACTCGGCGAGGTGGTGGAACGGGAAGTGCGCCCAGCGCCCGTCGCGCTCGAGCCGCGCGAGCTTCGGGAACCACTGCCCCACGAGGTAGAACGTGCCCGCGTGGCCCGTGCGCTCGACGAGGCTCGGCAGGCGCGACTCCCACGCGACGTCGAGCGTGAGCGTGGCGCCGGGCTCGACCTCGCGCGGCAGCGGGACGCGCACGTCGGTCTCGTCGTCGGGGTCGCCGGGCGAGGTGCGCTCGGCGCCTCGCAGCAGATCGGCCCCGTCGAGCTCGCGCGCGACGAGGCTCTTCACGTCGATGTAGCCGAACTCCGACACGCCGCCGCCGCCGCGCCCGAAGCCGACGGGCTCGCGCAGGAAGACGCTGCGCTCGTTCTTGAAGGCGTTGAGGTAGAGGTGCAGCCAGATCTCGTGCACAGGCACGACCGAGCGGTTGCGCCACACGATGGTGCCCGAGCCACGGACCGTGTGCAGCGCCGGGTCGAGCGTCGCGTGCAGCGTGTAGTCGACGACGTCGTCGGCGTGCGCGGGCAGCGCCGCGTCGTCGTCCCAGGTGGGGCCGATCGGCGGCGCCGAGGTGCGCGCGAGCGTCGTCGTCTGCTCGATGGTGGGTGCCGGCGCCGCGGCGAGCCCGGCGTCGCCGTGGCTCGGCGTGGGCGCCGCGAGCGCGGCGGCGGTGCTCCCGGCTGCGAGCGCGAGCCCGACGAGCCCCTCGCGCAGCCGGCCGGCGCCGGTCACTTCCCCGTGACCCCGATGACGTTCTGCTGGGCGAGCTCGAACACGATGCGCATGGCGTCGAGCGCGGGCATGCCGCTCATGTCGAGGATGTCCTCGAGCGAGGTGCGACCGTCGACGAGCGAGAGCAGGAAGCCCGCGCGGTGGTCGAGCGACAGCCAGCGGATCTGGTCGCGCGGGACGGTCACCATGGGCACGCGCGCGAGCCCGCCGAGGCGCGCGAGGTACATCGCCTGGAGCGTCGTGCGGCATTTCTCCGCGTAGCGCGCGGCCTCGGTGTCGCTGGGGTCGGCGGCGAGGATCGCCTCGGCGACGATGAGCGCGCCGGAGAAGTCGCCGACGTCGAAGCGGTCGCGCAGGGCCGTCTTGGTATCGGGCGCCTCGTGCGCGCGCGGGGATGCATGGGGGGCGGGCGCCTCGTGCGCGCGCGGCGACTTCGTCGTCGCAGGCTCTTCGTGGGCGAAGGGCGACTGTGTCGTGTCGGGCGCGTCGTACGCGAAGGGCGACTGGGTCGTGTCGGGCGCGTCGTGCGTGAAGGGCGAGAGCATCGCGTCGAGCTCGCCGCGATCGAACGGTGACTTGCGCGTGTCCGGCTCGTCGTGGCGCGCACGCGGAGCCGCCGCGGCACCTGGGTCGCCGCGGTCGTCGAGGCCACGCTTCGTCTCGGGGTCGGAGGCGCTCCTGCGGGGGCCTATCTCGGTTCGCGCGAACTCGAGCGAAGGCGCGGGCGCGACGCCGCGCGAGGTGGCCGGAACGTGGGCGGCGACGAACCCGCGCGGTTCGGCGGGGGGCGCCGGCGGTGCTGGCGTCGGCGGGTGGGCGGCTCGCGGGTCGGCGAGGCCGGGCGGCAAGACCAGCGGCATGCGGTCGCGCGCGTGCTCGATGAGCAGCGGCTCGCCGAGCGGCGGGTCGGACGGCGGAGGGGGCACGAAGCGGCCAGGTGCGGTCGCCTTGCGGTCGACGGGCTCGGGGGGGATCGACCTCGCGGGCGCGGGCGCGGGCCGCGTGGGCGCCGGCGGGGGCGGCGAGCTGCGCACACCGATCTCCTCGTTCCACGAGAGATCGAGGTCGAGGCTCTCGAGCGGATTGTCGGAGGGTAGGCGCGCCAAGGTCACCCCGCTTCCGGGTCGATGCGTCCGTGGGACGTCGTCCCGTTCACTGCGTCTTCGCGACGACGCCCTTGAACATTCGCTGCGTGCGCGTGAGACCTTCGATCTGCTCCTTCAGCGCGGCGACGTCCTTCTTCTCCATCGCTGCGCGCGACTTCTCGACCACCGAGCGCGCCTTGCCGATCGCGTCGCGACCGAAGTCGCTCGACGCGACGAGCTGCTCGACGGCGGGGAACAGGCGCTCGATCTCCCCGATGAGGCGCTCGGCCTCGTGCTGCACCTGATCGACCTCGTCGTTGGTGCGGCGGTCGACGAGGAAGTCCTTCGCGGAGTCGATCATCTTCTTGATCTCGTCCTGCGTGAGGCCGCTGGTGGCCGTGACCTGGATCGACTGGAGCTGGCCCGTCTCGAGATCCTTCGCGCTCACCGCGACGATGCCGTCGGAGTTGATCTCGAAGGTGACCTCGATCTCGACGGTGGCCTTCGGCGCGCGGCGCAGCCCGGTGAGGATGAACTCGCCGAGCAGCTCGTTCTGCTCGGCCTTCTCGCTCTCGCCCTGCATGACGATGATCTTGACGGCCGTCTGGTTGTCGCGGCTCGTCGTGAACGTCTTGGTGCGGCTCGTCGGGACCGTCGTGTTCTGCGGGATGAGCTCCTCGAAGTAGTTGCCGAACGTCATGATGCCGAGCGCGTGCGGCGTGACGTCGAGCAGGAGCATGTGCTTCTGGTCCTCGACCAGCGCGTAGCCCTGGATGGCCGCGCCGAGCGCGACGACCTCGTCGGGGTGCACGCCCTTGCACGGCTCGCGGCCGAAGAAGCCCTGCACGGCCTCCTGCACGCGCGGCATGCGCGTCATGCCGCCGACGAGGATGACCTCCTCGATCTCGTCCGCGTCGAGCTTCGCGTCGGCGAGCGTCTGCTTGCAGATGGCGACGGTGCGGTCGACCAGGTCCTCGCAGAGCGCCTCGAGCTGCTGGCGCGAGAGCGGTCGCTGCAGGTGCAGCGCCTCGTTCTGGCCGCTCGAGATGATGAAGGGGAGGTTGACCTCCGTCTCCTTCAGCGTCGACAGCTCGCACTTGGCCTTCTCGGCGGCGTCCTTGAGGCGCTGCAGGGCCATGCGGTCCTGGCAGAGGTCGATGCCGTGCTCGGCCTGGAAGCCGCTGACGAGCCAGTCGATGACGCGCGCGTCGAAGTCCTCGCCGCCGAGGAAGGTGTCGCCCGCGGTGGCGATGACCTTGAAGACGCCGTTGGAGGCGATCTCGAGCACCGAGATGTCGAAGGTGCCGCCGCCGAGGTCGTACACGGCGATGGTGCGCTCGATGTTCTTGCCGAAGCCGTACGCGAGCGCGGCGGCCGTCGGCTCGTTGATGATGCGGATGACGTCGAGGCCGGCGATCTGGCCGGAGTCCTTGGTCGCCTGGCGCTGGTTGTCGTTGAAGTACGCCGGGACGGTGATGACGGCCTTCGAGACGGGCTGGCCGAGGTAGTCCTCGGCGATGACCTTCATCTCCTGGAGCACCATCGCGCTGACCTCGGGCACCGAGTACTGCTTCTCGCGGAGCTGGATGCGCACGTCGCCGTGCGGCCCCTCCACGATGCGGTAGCTGGAGCTCAGCATCGCGTTCTTGACCTGCGGCGAGTTGTACTTGCGCCCGATGAGGCGCTTGGCCGCGAAGACGGTGTTCTCGGCGTTGGTGATCGCCTGGCGCTTGGCGATGTGGCCGACGAGGCGCTTGCCGGCCTCGGTCAGGGCGACCATCGAGGGGGTCGTCTTGTAGCCGCCGCGGTTCGGGATGACCGTCGGCGTGCCATTTTCGACGATGGACACGCACGAGTTGGTAGTGCCGAGGTCGATGCCGATGACCACATCCATGCGCGCGTTCCGTCCTTAACCTGAGTTGACGCGGGGCCCGGCGGGCGCCCCTTCAGCCGAGCCGCCGGGAGAGATCAGCTATCCTAGCATCGCGCGGGGCCATTCCGCGCGCCTGGTCGAGCTCGAGCCGTGCGCTCGCGTCCTGGCCCGTCTCGAGGAGGGCCTCGACGAGCACCAGGCGGGCATCGACCCACTGCGGCGCGAAGCGTGTCGCCTCGCCCGCGTACTCGAGCGCCAGGAGCAGGTCGTCGCCGTCGCGCAGGCAGGCGCGCGCGGCCTTGCAGTACAAATCGGCGTCGGCCAGGGCACCTGCCTCGAGCGCCTCGCGGTAGCCGCGCGCTGCGGCCGACCAGTCGCCACCGGCCGCGGCGCGGTCGGCCTCGTCGACGAGCTCGTCGGGGGTCGCGGGCTCGACCCGCGGAGGAGGCGCGGCAGGCGCGACCCGCGCGATCGGAGCGGCCACGACGGGCGCGACGGCGCGCGGCGCCTCGGCAGGCGGGCGCGGGCCGGGGGTGTTGCGCGAGGATGCCGACGACGCGACGCGCGAGGGGGGGGGCGGCGCCGACGACGAGACCGCGACCGTGGGGGCGAACCCGAGGCTCGACGCGGGCGGCGGGAGCGAGGCAGAGCTTGGCGGTGGCATGGACGCGCCGCGGCGCTCGTTGGCGCGCTGCTGGGCGCGCACCGCAGCGCTCATTTGCTTGAGCGCGCGCAGGTGATCCTCCGGCGCGACGGCTGGTGGGGGCGGCGTCGGCGACGGCACCGCGTGCGGACGGACCGAGATGGCCGCTCGCGCGGCGGCGCCGAGCTTGCGCGCGAGGGCGGCGCGGCGTGCCTGGTCGCTCTCGACGTTGCGCGGAGGTGACGGCGTGGCCTGGTACGAGAGCTCCGGCCACTCGGACTCGCTGGCCAGCTCGGCCGGCGGCGCGGGGACGAAGGCCTCGATGGGCTCGACGGGCAGGTCGGGGGCACCCGGCGGCGCGGAGGGGAACATCCCCGTCGGTTCGGGTGCAGGCTCGGGCACCGGCGGTGAGGACGACAGCGCGGCGCCCCGCCGCTCGCCGTGCAGTCCGGCCAGCAGCTCATCGTAGGTCTGGCGGCGCTCGGTCCGCACGAGCGTGTCGTGCGCGATCGTGATGCGACCGAAGATGGCCTCCATCTTCGGCTTGAACGAGCCGAGCTCCTTGCCGTAGAAGCGGTCGGGGTGCACCTCGGGGGCGAGCGAGTAGTAGGCCTTCTTGATGCTGCGCTTGTCGGCGTCGGGCGGTACGCCGAGCAGCTCGTAGTGATCGAGGTCGTCGAGGCGGTGGAAGATGTCGAGGACGCGACGCCGGCGCTCACGGTCGAGATCGCACGGCTCGTCGAGCGCGGACTCGTCGTAGAGCGCGGTGCGGGGGCTCGGGACGGGGCGGTCGGGCGCGACCTCCCGGATCGGGCGCGAGCTGATCGGCGTGGGCGTCGGAATCGAGCCGACGCGCCCCGGCGGCGTTCGGCGCGGAGGCGGCGCGGAGGCTCCGAGCGTGATCGCCCCGATGGCGACCAGGTGGTCGATGGCCTCGCGCGTCGCGTCGTCGTCGAGCCCGGTGAGGAGCGCGAGGTCACGCTCGCTCACCGTGCCGTCGATGCGCGAGAGCAGAAACGCCTCGCGCGGGCCGATCGGCAGGGAGCGCAGATCACAGCCGGGCGTCGGCTTCGGAACGCTCAGGGCGGGATCGCGGGAATTCACGGAATCGGTTGGCGCCCGCATCGACGGCAAGCGGGGGACGGATTCTACGCCGTTGGCGGGGCGCGCGGCAATCGCGCGCTGGCCATCGGGGGATCGAACGAGGGGTGCATCCAAACCCAGTGCGCCGGGAGCGCGGCGATGCGCTCGGACAGCACGTCGGCGAGGCGCTGGGTGAGGCGCTCCGCGGCGGTCGCCGCTCCGGCCAGATCCGCGACCTCGACCCGCTCGAGGTGGACGGCGAGGCGTGAGTGGCCAGGGAGCGGCGTGCCGACGATCAGCGGCGCGCCCGAGCGCAGCGCGAGCGCAGCGGGGCCCGGGGGCAGGCGAGCCGCCTGGCCGAGCAGCGAGACAGGAACGGTCGTCACGCGCCCGGGGAGATCGATCGGGAACCCGACGACGCGCCCTGCGCGCAGCGCGCCCTCGAGCGCGACGCGCGCGTCGCTGCGACCGCGGTAGACGGCGAGGACGCCGCGCGGCGTGCGGAGCGCGTCGTAGAGCCTGTCGAAGCGCGGGTCGTAGCTCTCGCGCGCGATGGTCGTGATGGGAAAGCCTCGCTCGGCGAGCAGCGCGGCCATGCGCTCCCACGGGCCGAGGTGCGCGGTCACGAAGACGACCCCGCGCCCCTCGGCGAGCGCGCGCGCGAGCAGCGCGGCGTCGTCGTCGGGCAGATCGAGCGTGCGGTCGGCGCGCTCGCTCGGACGCAGCAGCGCGAGGGTGTCGCCGAGGTCGCTGCCGAGGGCCTCGAACACCTCGCGCGGCGCCGGTGGCGTCGCGCCGAGAGCGCGCTCGCACGCTGCGAGCTGCCGGCGCGCGGTGGCCCGAAGGCCAGGCGCGAGCGCCCAGACGAGCCAACCGAGCGCGCGTCCGAGGCGAGGCAGGTGCCGCACCGGCACGCACGACGCGAGGAGGATCGCGAGGCGCGCGGCCGCGTACAGCGCGTCGTTCTTCAGCGTCTGGAGCGGCGTCCAGCGCCCCCCCTCGCGGAGGTCACGCGCGTCGTCGCCGGTCACGGCTGGCCGGTGACGCGCGAGGCGCGGCCCATGCGGCCGGGCCTCAGGGCGCCTGCTCGAGGGTGACCTGCCACTCCTCGGTGCCGGCCGGAGGCTCGACGCCGGCGCCCTCGCTCGACCACGGATCGTGGGAGAGCTCGAGCTGGAGGCACGGGCGCGAGGTGAGGGGGAAGGGGGCGCTCGCCCACGGACCGACGACGTCGTGCGCCGCGGCGCGAGCGGTCGTGACCGTCGAGCGGTGCACGCGCACGGGGATGCCCTCGGTGGGGCCGCTGGTCGCCACGACCGCGAGCACGGCGCCCGCGTCGCGCGGGCGCTTCTCGGCGTCGCGCACGACGAAGCGCGCCTGTCCGGCGCCGGTCGCGCAGACGACGTCGCGGTCGCGCATCCACGCCAGTGCGCCGCTCACGCTGCTGCCCGGGGCGAGCTGGATCGCGTGCGCTCGGTCGTCGTTCGGCTCCACCTCGCGCGCGGGCTCTCCTGCGGCGGCGACCGGCGCCGCGCCGATCGCGATCGCGTAGGCGTCCGAGACGTTCTCGTGCACGGGGTGCGGGGGAGCGCCGTAGCCGTCGCGGTCCTGGACCTGCGCGAGGAAATAGCGCCCCGGCTCGAGCCGCAGCGCCTCGATGACGAGGTCGCGCGCCGCGCGCCCGGCGCAGAACGTCCCGAGCGGCGCGTCGAGCCCGGCGCGGTACAGCAGCGTGCAGGTCGCGAAGTTGGGCAGCGCCGTCGCGGTGAGGCGCACGACGCGCGCGGTCCCGCCCGGGCCGGTCTGCACGTCGACGGCGAAGAAGTCGCGATCGGAGTGCGTGGCATCGACGCGGCGGCCGATCTGTCCGCGCACCGTGCTCCCGAAGGGGAGCGACGTGGCGTCGCCCGGTTGGTCGTTCGGCTCGCGCTCGCGACCGTCGAAGGCGACGGGCGTCGTCGCGCGGGCCCACGCGCGCTGCGCGAGCACCGCCGCCGCGACGAGCGCGGCCACTCCGGCGACGCGCGCCGCCGTGCGCTGGCGCCGCAGCTTGTGCTCGTAGGCCTCGACCTCGTCGCGCGTCGCGACGACCTCGCCCGGAGCGATCCGCGAGGCGACCTCGGAGAGGTGCGGGGCGGCTCGGGGAGCGACGCTGCGCGTCGTGCTCGCCGGCGTCGCGTCGCCGCGCGCGGCCTCCTCGAGCACCGCGCGTCGCAGCGCGTCGACGTCCGGGTAGCGATGCACGCGGTCCTTCGCGAGCGCGCGCAGGACGATGGCGCTCGCGCCTGGCGAGATGCCGGCGTCGGGGGCGCGCTCGTGAGGCGGCACCGGGATCTCGGTGAGGTGCTTGGTGAAGACCGCCATCGGCGAGGCGCTGACGAACGGCGCGACCCCCGTGAGCGCGCGGTACATGAGCGCGCCGAGCGCGTAGACGTCGGCGCGCGCGTCGACGGGCTCGCCGCGGATCTGCTCGGGCGACATGTAGTAGGGCGTGCCGACGATGGCCCCGGCGCTCGTCAGCTCGTTGAGCTCGGGGGCCTCGCGCAGCTTCGCGAGGCCGAAGTCGAGCACCTTCACCATGTCGCGCCCCTCGCGGCCCGCGACGAGGAACACGTTCTCGGGCTTGAGATCGCGGTGGACGATCCCGGCGCCGTGCGCCTCGGCGAGCGAGCCGCACGCCTGCGCGACGATGCCGGCGAGGCGATCGAAGCGCATGGGCCCCCCCGCGCGCAGCACGCGTCCGAGGTCGGCGCCGGGCAGCAGCTCCATGACGAGGTAGGTCAGGCCCTCGGACGCGCCGAAGTCGAAGACCTGCACGGTGTTGGGGTGCGACAGCTTCGAAGCGGTCAGCGCCTCGCGCTTGAAGCGCCCCACGATGCCCGCGTCGCGCGAGAGCTCGCCGGCCAGGAGCTTCATCGCCATGAGCTTGCCGATGCGGACGTGCTCGACCTTGTAGACGACGCCCATGCCCCCGCGGCCGATCGGCTCGACGATGCGGTAGCGCTCGGCGACGACGAGGCCGACCAGCGGGTCGGGGCCGGCCGGGCGCAGCGCGAAGGACCCCGTGTTCTCGGGGAGGAACGCCGCTTCGCTCGCGAACGATGCGCCGGGCGGCAGCGTGCCGCAGCGCGCGCACGCGAGGCCTTCTGCCGGCATCGGCGCCGCGCAGTGGGGGCAGGGGCGCGGCTCGGCGTCGGGAGGCGCGCTCACTTGGCCCCGACGACGAGGTCGGCCGTCACGTCGGGCAGCGCGTGGCCCGAGGGCTCGACGAACGCTCCGCGCACCGTCCCGAACGCGCGTACGACGTCGCCGCGGGCGAGGGCGACGGCTGCGCCGTGCACGACGCGCACGAGGCAGGGGCGCTGCGCGCAGCCCGACGCGAGCCCGAGGACGATGGTGGTGCGGCGGTCCTGCGTGCGCGCGTCCACGACCTCGCCGGTGATTGCGACGGCCTCGCCCGCGTGGGCCTCGGGCGCGGCGAAGAGGTCGGCCATCGCGAGCAGCGGGCGCGCGGCGCGCGCGCGCGCCTCGGCCGCGAGGTCGGCGACGCGGCGCACGTGGATGGAGGCGCGGCGCGTGGCGAGCTCGGGGCTCGACGCCCGGACCTCGAGGTCGGCCTCACCCTCGGCGGAGACCGCCATCGCGTGCTGGAACGTGCCGTCGCTCGCGACGGGCACCGAGCGTCCACCGGCCCACACCGACGCGCCGGGAGCGGTGCGCCCGGCGAGCCAGAACGTCGGCGTGGCGATGGTGATGCGCGCCCCCGGAGCGTCGATGTGCAGCGGCGCGACCGACGCGCGCAGCGCGAGCTCGCCGCTCGCCGACTCGGTGCCGGGCGCGGCGACCACGGTGTACGCGAGCTTGCGATCGACCGTGACGACGTCGTCGGAGGCCCCCACCGTCTCGGCGCCGAGGTCGATGGGGAGCAACGCGTGGCCGTCGGCGTCGGCGGTCGCGCGGGCGCCGTCGCAAGCGAGCGTCGAGCCGGGCTTCGCGTCGAGGTGCACCCCGACCGTCGCGCGCTCTCCCGAGAGCGTGGAGCGCTCCAGGGTCACGCGGTACGCGAGCACGGCCGAGACGCGCACGTGCTCCTGGTGCGCGGTGCCGGGGCGCACGACGACGAGGTCGAGGTCGTTCGCGCCCAGGCGCAGCGGGGTGCCGGGTGTCACGTCGGCGGCGTGTGCTTGCAGCGTCGCAGGCGCGCCGCCCGCGGACAGGGTCGTGCCGTCGGGGCAGGACCCGCACGTCACGTGAAGGGTGTCGTGCCCCGCGGCGTCGCTGCGCACCGCGACGGTCACGGCGGGGGCGATTCGCCAGCGCCAGACCGCGACGGCGCCGACGACGGCGAGCACGAGCGCCGCGCCTCCGACGATGACGGCGACGCGCCTCCCCGTCGCGGGGGGAGGCGGCGCGAGCGGGAGATCGTCGTCCGGCTCGGTCGGGGCGGGCTCGTGCAGCGGCGCGATGCCCGGCACGGCCACCCCGAAGCGGGTCGCGTTGCGGCTCGCGAGCGCCTTGGCGCCGCTGGCTGCGGGCGCGATGCCCGGGACGGCCACGCCGAGGCGCGTACGCGAGCCCTCGCGGCGAGCGACCGCGGCGGCGGGCGGCGGCGGCGTGGGAGCCGTGGGAGCCGAGAGCGGCGGCTCGGTCGGGGGCGCGACCGGCAGCCTGGCCGCGGGTGGGGCGAAGCCCATCTGCGTCCGCTGCGGCGCGGGGCGCGAGGCGACGGCCGGGGCGTCGGCGGCGGCGATTCCCAGCATCGTGCGCATGGCGTCCGAGGTCCGGACGGGCGCGGGAGCGGGCGCGGCCGACGGAGGAGGCGGCGCGGCGGGAGGCGTGACGGACGCCGGGGCAGGGGGGGGCGTCTCGACCGCGAGGCCGAGCATCGTCGCGCCGACGCGCCGGGGGGCCGGGGCGGGGCCGGCGGCGATCGGCGTGCCGCACGCCGTGCAGAAGGGCGTGCCGGACTCCGGCGGGATGCCGCAGCGCGGGCAAAGCTGCATATCGGCAACCTTACACCGCCCGCCGCTCGGCGGCTTCTTGTCCTGACCCCTGAGGAGGCGTTATGTCGAGCGGACGGTCATGCTCGCCAAACGCATCATCCCTTGCCTCGACGTGAAGAACGGTCGCGTCGTCAAGGGGGTGAACTTCGTGGGGCTGCGCGACGCGGGCGACCCGGTCGAGCAGGCGAGGCGCTACGACGCCGAGGGGGCCGACGAGATCACGTTCCTCGACATCACGGCGTCGCACGAGGGGCGCGCCACGATGCTCGACGTGGTCGCGCGCACCGCCGACGTGGTGTTCGCGCCGCTGACCGTCGGCGGCGGCGTCACCACGACCGACGACGTTCGGGCCCTGCTGCGCGCGGGGGCCGACAAGGTCTCGATCAACACGGCAGCCGTGCGCGACCCCGAGCTGGTGCGGCGCGCGAGCGACGCGTGGGGGCGGCAGGCGATCGTGGTCGCGATCGACGCGCGACGGCGCGCGGACGGCGCGGGGTGGGAGGTGTGGACGCACGGCGGCCGCACGGCCACCGGGCTCGACGCGCTCGCGTGGGCGGAGCGCGTCGTGTCGTTCGGAGCCGGCGAGATCCTGCTGACGAGCATGGACCGCGACGGCACGCGCGACGGCTACGACCTCGCGCTCACGCGGGCGGTGGCCGATCGCGTGCCGGTCCCCGTCGTGGCGTCGGGCGGCGTCGGTTCGCTCGAGCACCTGCGCGCGGGGCTCGTCGAGGGGGGCGCCGACGCGGCGCTCGCGGCCTCGATCTTCCACGAGCGCGCGTCGTCCGTCGGCGAGGCGAAGGCGTACCTCGCCGCGCATGGTGTGTGTGTGCGCCTCCCCGCGGACTCCGGCGTCGCGCACGAGCGAGGCGGCGCGTGAGCGCTCCGGTCTCGCTCTCCGAGGTGATGAGCGCCGCGAGGCGGAACCGCGCGCCCATCGGCCCCGAGAGCGCGGGGTACATCGCGCTCGCGATCGCCGACGCGCTCGCGCGCGCGCCGCGCGCCGCGGACGCCGCGAGCTGCTCGCTCGCCGAGGACGGCTCGGTGCTCGTCGTCGAGGGCAACGCGGTCAGCGGCGTCGACGCGGAGCGCTGCGTGCGCCTGCTCCTGCGGCGCCTGCTCGAGGCCTCGAGCGGTCGCGCGCCCGCGCTGTCGGCCGTCGCCGAGCGGCCGGCCCAGGCCGGCATCGCCGCGGTCGTTCGCGAGATCGAGGCTGCGCTCATCCC
>CAITLX010000763.1 GCA_903893335.1 uncultured delta proteobacterium
CAGCCGGGCTGGGCGCTGGCGCTCGACGCGTGGCACGACCGCAACGTGCAGAACCTCGACGTGCTGCCGACCCTGCGCGACGTGCTCGCGCTCGGCGGCGACCCAGCGCTCGGGCCGACCGAGCTTCGCGGCCGCAGCCTGGTGCGCCCTCCCCCCGCCGACGACGTCATCGCGGGGCAGAGCACGTGCGCGTACCGGCAGTGGGCGCTCGATGGGCTCTACGCCATCAACGGCCGCGTGAAGGTCATCGCGTCCAACGATCGCGCGAGCGCGCAGGTCTACGACCTCGACGCCGATCCGCGCGAGGAGCACGACCTCTGGGGCGAGCCCGGCTGGCGCGAGCGCGTGATGCCGTGGCTGACGCGCGTGGTGCTCGCAGGCGAGGAGCGCCGCGCGGCGTGCGCGCGCGCGAAGTCGGCCTGCCCGGTGGACGTGGGCGCGGCTCACGCGGGTGCGCGATGACCGACCCCGTCGTGCTGCTCGACCTGACGATGCTCGACACGCCGAGCCGACAGCGCGGCATGGGGCGCTACGCGCGCGACCTCGCGCTGGGGCTCGCGGCGCTGCCCGCCGACGAGCGCGCGGGCGTGGACCTGCTGGCGCTGACGCGCCTCGCGCCGTCGGGCGCGTACGAGGTGACGCGCGATCTGGCGGCGTTCGAGGGCAACGCGGACGTGCCCCACCCCACCGCGCGCGATCACTACCGCGTCGCCTACACGCGCCGCGTCGCGCTCGCGCTCGCCGCGCGCCGCATCGGCGCGGCGTGGGTGCACCTCACCGACCCGAACGCCACTCCCCTCGCCCGCTTCGTCGCGCCGACGCGCTGGCTGGTGACATGCCACGATCTCATCGCGCTGCGCTTCCCCGAGCGGTATTTCTCGGCGCGCGACGGCTGGGGCTTCGTCGGGCGGCGGCTCGAGCGGCGGCGCTACGCGAGCGCCGACGCCGTCGTGGCCATCAGCGACGCGACGCGCGACGACGTCGTCTCGCTGCTCGGCATCGACCCGGCGCGCGTCACGCGGGTGCACAACGGCGTGGATCTCGCGCGCTGGCGCGACGTCGCGGCCTCGAGCGTCGCGCCCGCGGTCGAGCGCCACAGGCTCACGGGGCGCCCGTACCTCCTCTATGTGGGCGACACCGACTGGCGCAAGAACGTCGACGGCATGATCGCGGGGCTCGCGGCGGCGCGACGCGAAGGCTCCGACGTGACGCTCGCGCTGGCCGGCGTGCTGTCCGACGAGCGCGCGGCCGCGGTGGACGCGCTGGCGGCCGCGGCGGGCGTGGGCGACCGCGTACGTCGGCTCGGCTACGTCGGCGACGACGACCTGCCGTCGCTGCTGCGCGGCGCGCTGGCGCACCTGTTCGTGTCGCGCGCCGAGGGCTTCGGCATGACCGTCGTCGAGGCGATGGCGTGTGGCTGCCCGGTCATCACCACGCACGCGGGCTCGCTCGGCGAGGTCGCGGGCGACGCGGCGCTGCTCGTCGATCCGGAGGACCACGAGGCGATCGGCCGCGCGATCGTGCGCCTCGCGACCCAGCCTGCCGAGCGCGAGCGACTCGTCGTCGCGGGCCGCGCGCAGGCCGAGCGGTTCTCCAACGTCGCGCAGGCGCGCGCGATGATGGCGCTCTACCGGCGGCTCGCGACGTCGGGTTGAGCGCGCACGCGATTCGCACAACGCGCCCCGGGTGTGCGCGCGAGACGCGGCGACCGACGCGCTGCGCTCGCTTGACCCTCCGGGGCGCTCGTGCGAGGCGTCGCGCGGTGCGCGCCGCGAGGCGCCCGCGAGCCCCCGTAGCTCAGTGGATAGAGCAGCGGTTTCCTAAACCGAAGGTCGCACGTCCGATTCGTGCCGGGGGCGCAACGACTTCGACGACGTGGTTCGGGCAGCGCCGTCGGCTACCGGCCATGCCCGAAGCTGGTCCGACGGAGCGCCCGCAGCCCTGCGCGCCGGAAATGCCTACCGGTAGCCTGTCGCACCCACGTCGCGCGTCGTGAAACCCTAGCGGTAGCCTCGCTCGCACGCGTGGAGCGTCGCCAGACGCTACCGCTAGCCTCGCCGGCCGCGTCGGCGCGCTGAAGATGGCCAGCGGTAGCCTCGCCGACACGCGTCGCGCGTCGTGAAAGGCTACCGCTAGCGTGGCGCGCACACGTCGGGCGTCGTGAAACCCTAGCGGTAGCCTCGCCTGCACGCGTGGAGCTTCGCCAGACGCTACCGCTAGCCTCGCCGGCCGCGTCGGCGCGCTGAAGATGGCCAGCGGTAGCCTCGCCGACACGCGCCG
>CAITLX010000764.1 GCA_903893335.1 uncultured delta proteobacterium
CGCCGCCCGGGCCCAGGTCGACGAGCCAGTCGGCCGCGCGCATCACCGCGACGTCGTGATCGACGACGACCACGCTCGCGCCGCCGCGCACCAGGCCGTCGAGCGCCCCGAGCACGCGCGCGACGTCGTCGGCGTGCAGCCCCGCGCTCGGCTCGTCGAGGATGAGCAGCGTGCCACGCAGGTCGTCGCCGAGCGCGCGCGCCAGCTTCACGCGCTGCGCCTCGCCCCCCGAGAGCGTGGCGAGCGGTTGCCCGAGCGGCAGGTAGCCGAGCCCGAGCGCGGAGAGCGGCCCGAGCGCGCGCACCAGCGTGGCGTCGGCCGGGAAGTGCTCGAGCACCTCGTCGACGCTGCGCTCGAGCGTCTCGGCGACCGACCACCCCGCGTGGCGCACCGCGAGCACCTCCTCGCGGAAGCGCCGCCCGCGGCACGACGGGCACACGAGCGAGACGTCGGCGAGAAACTGCATCTCGACCGTCTCGGAGCCCTCGCCGCTGCACGCCTCGCAGCGGCCGCCATCGACGTTGAACGAGAAGTGCGAGGGGCCGAGGCCGCGCGCCTGCGCCTCGGGCTCGGCCGCGAAGCGCGCGCGCAGGCGGTCCCACGCCTTGGTGTAGGTCGCCGCGTTGCCGCGCGAGGTGCGCCCGAGCGGCGACTGATCGACGAGCACCACGCGGCGCACCGCCTCGATGCCGTCGAGGCGGTCGTGCGCGCCGGGGGCCTCGACGTCGCGCGCCCCGAGCGCGCGAGCGACCGCGCGGTGCAGCACGTCGTCGACGAGCGTGCTCTTGCCCGAGCCGCTCGGGCCCGTGACCACGCACAGCACGCCGAGCGGGATGCGCGCGTCGAGGCCGCGCAGGTTGTGGGCGCGCGCGTTGGTCACCGTGAGCCACGCGGTGGGCGCGCGCCGTGCGCGCTTCTCGAGCGTCTCGCGCCCGAGGGCGCGCCCCGTCGGCAGATCGCGGCGCTTGGCGAGCGCGGCGGGCGTCCCGTCGAACAGCAGGCGGCCGCCCGCGGGGCCGGAGCCTGGGCCGAGCTCGAGCACGCGGTCGGCCGAGCGCACGACGATCGGGTCGTGGTCGATGACGAGCGTCGCGTTGCCGCGCGACGCGAGATCGCGCATCGCGGCGGCGAGCTTCGGGACGTCGACCGGGTGCAGCCCCACCGTCGGCTCGTCGAGCACGAACAGCGCGCCGGTCAGCGAGCTGCCGAGCGCGGCGGTGAGCGATACGCGCTGCGCCTCGCCCCCCGAGAGCGTGCGCGCGGGGCGGTCGAGCGTGAGGTAGCCGAGGCCGACGCGCACGAGGTAGCCGAGGCGCGCCTCGAGCTCGCGCCGCACCAGCTCGCCCTGCGCGGTGGTCGCCTTCAGCGCGGCGAGCTTCGCGGCTGCGTCGTCGAGCTCGAGCGCGTGCCACGCGCCGAGGTCGAGGCCGCCGACGCGGTAGGCCAGCGAGCGCTCGGAGAGGCGGCGCCCCTGGCAGCTCGCGCAGCGGTCGTACGAGCGGTAGCGCGCGAGCAGCACGCGCACGTGCATCTTGTAGGTGCGCCCCTCGAGCCACGAGAACCACTTGCGCACGCCGGGGTACTTGCCCCCCGTCCACGAGCCCTCCCCCTCGATGACGTGGCGCCGCTGCTGCGCGGTCAGGTCGCCCCACGGCACGTCGAGCGGGATGCGCTGCTTCTTCGCGTACCGGACGAGCGTCGCGCGCTCGGTCTCGCTCGATTTGCCGGCCCAGCAGCGGATGGCGCCGTCGGCGATGGAGAGCCGCTCGTCGGGCACGACCTTCGCCCAGTCGATGCCGATGGTGCGCCCGAAGCCGCGGCACGCCGCGCACGCGCCGACCGGCGACTGGTACGAGAAGAGCCCCGCGCGCGCCGGCTCGAACGCCTTGGCGCAGCTGGGGCACACGAGCCCCGCGCGCACCTCGGTCACGCCCACGTCATCGACGAGGTGCGCGGCGCCCGAGCCGCGCGCCCAGGCCTGCTCGATGGCCGAGGCGAGCCGGCGCGCGTCGACGCCCGGCGTCTTGACGCGATCGACGACGACGTCGACGCCCTGCGTGGTCTCGCTCGGCCGCACGCTGTCGAGGTCCTTGACCTCGCCGCGCACGAGCAGCCGCCGGTAGCCGTCGGCGAGCAGCCGCTCGCGCAGCTCGAGGAAGTCGGCCGTGCCCGAGACGCGCACGGGGTAGGTCACGATGGCGCGCTCGCCGCGCAGCGAGCCGCGCGCGCGCTCGGCGGCGGCGCGCGCGTCGGTGTGCACGGCGGTGACGCCGCACGCGTCGCACACCGGCAGCGCCTCGCGCGCGAAGAGCGCGGAGAGGTAGGCCTCGACGTCGGCCATGGTCGCGACGGTCGAGCGCGAGCTCTTCACGGGCGCGCGTCGGTCGACCGCCACTGCGGCCGCGACGGGGTCGAGCGCGTCCATCGGCGGCCGCTCGAGCCGCTCGAGGAACTGCCGCGCGTAGGGGCTGAAGCTCTCGACGAAGCGCCGCTGCCCCTCGGCGTACAGCGTGTCGACCGCGAGGCTCGATTTGCCCGAGCCCGAGGGGCCCGTGACGCACACGAGCTCCCCCTCGACGAGATCGAGGGAGATGCCCTTGAGGTTGTGCGTGCGAGCGCCGACGAGGTGGGTGTTGCGCATGCGCGAGGGCCAGGGCATTTGGCACGCCCGCCGCGTCGCGGCCACCCGTCGCGGTCACAGCAGCGCGGTCAGCACCTCGGGCGCGCGCGAGCCGAGCGCGCGGCGGTTGGCCCCCTCGATCTGGAGCGCGACGTCGAGCGCGTACTGCTCGAGGTCGTGGAGCGCGGCGCGGTCGAATCGGGCGGCCGCCACCACGATCGCCCCCGCCCGCCAGATGGGCGTCTGCAGGGGCACGACGAGCGCGCGGCGAGCGCCGCCGAGCCAGGGCGCGAGGTAGGTCGGCACGTCGGCGATGCACCCGTCTTCGAGCGTGCAGGTCCAGGACGCGAGCCGCATCGCGAGGGGGGAGCCCAGGTCGCCGACCCGCGCGCTCGGGGCGACCGAGGCCGAAAGCCCGTGGCGGGGCGACGCCGAGAGGTACGCCGCGACGACGCTCCCCTCGCCGATGCGGGCGCGCACGGCCCGCACGACCGCGCTGGCCGCGGGGGCGAGCAGGGCCGGGGGGGGGCGGCGGGCGTAGACGCCGCTCGAGCGGCCGTCCTCCGGGGCGAGGCTGGAGGCACCGTCGAGCACGTTCTGGAGCGGGTACGCGCGTGCAGTGGCCGTCATGACCGCCTCGGAACGGTCGTTGGGCGGAGACCTTGAACAAAACGTGGGCGTCGCTGCCTGCCCCGAGCGAGGGGAGGTGACTTCATGGCCGGGTGGTCGAGAGCCTCGCGTCTACGGTCCTGTGTTGGGCCCCGGGCGACGAGGGCTGCGCGGGCGGGGGCCCGTGCCAGCGCGCGAGCTTGCCTCGCGCTCGGTGACCCCGGAGGTCTCGACATGCCCCGTTCGTCTCGCCTGATCGTCTTGCTCGCCGCGGCCGTCGCGCCGATCGCCCTCCCCGCAGCCTCGGCGCACGCCGAGCCCGCCGCGCCCGCTCCCCCCGCCGCGGCCACCGCGGCCGCGCCCTCCCCCCGCTTCGCGCTCGAGGCAGGCGGGCTGGTCTCCGGGGGCCTCGACGCCACCGACGCGGCGACGCGTCAGGGGGGCGCGTACGTCGGCGCCGCGTGGTGGATCAAGCCGCGCCTGCCCCTCGCGCTCCGCTACACGGTCGCCTCGGGCGACGTCACCGAGCGGCTCCCGCTGCCGTCCCCCGCAGGCGGGTCGCCCACGCTCGACCGGAGCAGCCGCCAGACGCGCCAGTCGTTCGACCTGTCGATCGCGTGGCGCTTCGACCTCAACGAGGGGCGCGACGTGTTCTACCTCGCCCCGACGGTCGGCCCGCGCGCGACCTGGCTCACCGACGACGCGTCACCCGTCTGGGCGCTCGAGGGGCAGGCGCTGCTGCGCCTCGGTGTCGGCGCGGCGCGTGCGTGGGACGTCCACTCCTTCGTCGGCTACGGCCGGGCGCTCGCGCACACGTCGTCGGCTGCCTCGGTGTACGGCGCGCTCGTCGCCGAGACGCGCTTCGGCGCCACCGCGTCCGTCTGGGCCGCGCCTGCCCTCGCGCTCACCCTCGGCTACGAGGGGGACGTCGCCACGCTCGACCACCAGAGCCTCACCTACCACCAGCTCCTCGTGGGGCTGTCGCGCTCGTTCGACTGAGGAGACCCCACCCATGCCCCGTATGCTCCGTTCGCCGCGCTCGTTCGCCACCCTCGCCATCCTCGGCGCGCTCGGTCTCTCCGCCGCCGGGTGCGCGAAGAAGCTCGACGCCCCGCAGGCCGTCCTGCTCACCGACACCACGTCCGCCTCCGTCGGCGGCAAGGTCAAGCTCGACGCGAGCGGATCGACCGACCCCAACGGCCTCGCGCTCGCGTTCTCGTGGCGCCTGACGGCCGTGCCCGCGGGCAGCCGCGCGCAGGTCGGCTCCGCCGACAAGATGCGCGCGTGGGTCGATCTCGACGTCCCCGGCGACTACGAGGTCGAGCTCGTCGTGTCCGACGGCGTGCTCTCGAGCGAGCCGGTGCGCGCGGTCGTCACCGCGACCTCGTGCGGCGCCGGCCTCCCCACGGTCGCGACCGTCGTGGCCGCGCCCGTCACCGCGACGCTCGGCGCGCCCGTCCAGCTCACCGCCACCGCCGGCGACGCCGACCTCGAGTCGACGTGCAGCGCGGGCGACGAGCTCACCTGGCACTGGCAGCTCGCCGCCGAGCCCGCCGGGTCCACCGCGCGCCTCAACGACGGCGCGCTCGACAACCCCTCGTTCACCCCCGACGTGGCGGGCGACTACGTCGTGGCCGTCACGGTCAGCGACCGCGCGGGGCACGTGAGCGCGCCCGCGTCGTCGACGGTGCACGTCGGCGCCTGCGGCAGCGCCGCTCCCACCGCGGCGCAGCCCACCGCGCAGCCCGCCGCGCCCGCCACCGGCCAGACGGTGACGCTCTCGTCCGCGCTCGCCGACGCCGACACTGCCGCGCCCTGCTCGAAGGTCGAGGACCTCCTGCCGCACTGGTCGCTCGCTAGCGTGCCCGCAGGCAGCCACGCCGCGCTCAACGGCGCGACCTTCGCCGCGCCCTCGTTCGTCGCCGACGTCCCCGGCGACTACGTCGTCGAGGTCTACGCGACCGACGCCGAGGGCCACGCCGGCGCGCATCAGTCGCTCAAGGTCACCGCGTCGGCGTGCGGCACCAACCCTCCCGTCGCCTCGATCAGCGGCGTGGCGACGGGCGTCGGCGGCGTCGTCGACCTCGCCGCGGTCGTCACCGACGGCGACGCCTCGTGCGGCATCAGCGAGACGTTCGCGTACGCGTGGTCGTTCCGGTCGCTTCCCGCAGGCAGCCACGCGAAGCTCAACGACGCGACGCTCGTCGCGCCGAGCTTCGTGCCGGATGCCGCGGGCACGTACACGGTCGCGCTCGTGGTGACCGACAGCCTCGGCGACGCCAGCGCCGTCGCGACCACCGACGTCGTCGTGGACGCCACGCCCGCCTGCGGCGCCTCCACGCCGGTCGCGCGCGTCGGGCTCGCGCAGCCGGCGCTCTGTTTGAACAACACCAACTTCGGCGGCACGGGCACGTTCAACGCGTGCACGGTGACGCTCGGCGGATCGTCCCCGACCTACACGGTCGCGGCGAAGCCCTCGAGCTGCACGGGCAACTGCAACCAGAACGCCGAGTACCTCGACATGCAGCTCGACGCGTCCGCGAGCACCGACGCGGACAACGCCTCGCCCTGCTCGGCGGGGCAGGCGCTGACCTACTCGTGGGACATCGTGGCCGAGCCCGCCGGCGGGCAGGCCACTTTCGGCGTGACCGGTGGCAACAACACCACGACGATCGCGACGCACAGCACGCTGGTCAACCCCACGCTGAGCTTCGTGCGCACCAACCAGGGCAACAACCTGAGCACGCCCGTGGCGGGCGCCTACAAGCTCAGCCTCACCACGTCGGACGGCACGCACACGAGCGCGCCGGTCGTCGTGCAGATCAACGTCACGCTCCCCTGACGCGGTCGCCTGCCTGCGGGCTCGCCTTCGGGCGGGCCCGCGCGCTCGCGCGTCAGCCTCCGAGGTACGCGGCGCGGATCTCGGGGTCGCGCGCGAGTTCGGCCGAGGGGCCGTGCTTGGCGATCTCGCCGGTGCGCAGCACGTAGGCGCGCGAGCTCGCGGCGAGCGCGAGGCGGGTGTTCTGCTCGACGAGCAGGATGGTCGTGCCGCTCTCGGCGATGCGCCCGACCGCCGCGAAGATGTCCTGCACGAGGCGCGGCGCGATGCCGAGCGAGGGCTCGTCGAGCAGCAGCAGCGAGGGGCGCGCCATCAGCGCGCGGCCGATGGCGAGCATCTGCTGCTCGCCGCCCGAGAGGGTGCCCCCCTCCTGCTTCATGCGCTCGCCGAGGCGCGGGAAGAGCTGCACGACGTCGTCGATGGTCTCGCCCATGGCGCGGCGGTCGCGGTGGCCGTACGCGCCGATCTCGAGGTTCTCCCGCACGGTGAGGTTGGGGAAGATCGCGCGCCCCTCGGGCACGAGCGAGATGCCCGCGGTGACGACGCTCTCGGTGTCGAGGCGGCCGAGATCCTGGCCGGCGAAGGTGATGCTGCCGGCGGCGAGCGGGAGCAGGCGCGCGATGCTCTTGAGCGTGGTCGTCTTGCCGGCGCCGTTGGCGCCGATCATCGCGACGATCTCCCCCTTGCCGACCTCGAGCGACACGCCCTTGAGCGCGTGGATGCCGCCGTAGGCGACCTGCACGTCGCGGAGCGCGAGCAGCGGCGCGCCGTCGGCGACCTGCGGCTCGGGGCGCGTGGGGTGCGCGGTCCTCATCGAGGGGTGGGCTCCGTGATCGAGGTCGTCATGGTGCGGCGAGCTCCAGGTCGCCCGGCGCGAGCTCCTCCTCGCCGAGGTAGGCGGCGAGCACCTTGGGGTGGCGCTTGATGGCCTCGGGCGTGCCGTGCGCGATCGTCTCGCCGTGGTCGAGCACGTGGAGCTCCTCGCACACGCCCATGACGACCTGCATGTTGTGCTCGACGAGCACGACGGTGAGGCGAAACTCGTCGCGCAGCCAGCGGATCTGCGCCTTGAGCCCCTCGGCCTCGCCGTAGTTCATGCCGGCGGCCGGCTCGTCGAGCAGCAGCAGCCTGGGGCGCAGCATCATCGCGCGGGCGATCTCGAGCCTGCGCTGGTTGCCGTACGAGAGCGACGTGGGCTGCTCGTCGGCCACGCCCTCGAGGTCGAACACGCGCAGGAGCTCGAGCGCGCGCGCGCGCATGGCGCCTTCGTCGTCGGCGAAGGCTCGGGTGCGGCCGAGCGCGCCGCCGAGCCCCGTCGTGCGCGTCGTCTCGCAGGCGACCAGCACGTTGTCGAGCACCGAGAGCTGACCGAACAGGCGGATGTTCTGGAACGTGCGCGCGACGCCGGCGGCGGCGATGGCCGCGGGCTTCTTGCCCACGAGGTCGACGTCGCCGAAGCGGATGGTGCCGGAGGTCGGGCGGTAGACGCCCGTCACGAGGTTGAAGAGCGTCGTCTTGCCGGCGCCGTTGGGCCCGATGAGGCCGAAGATCGACCCCGCCGGAACCTCGAAGCTGACGTCGGACACGGCGCGCAGGCCGCCGAACGTGATGCCGACCGAGCCGAGCGTGAGCGCGCTCACGCTGCCCCCGCGGGCGCCGCGCCGCGCGGCTTGCGCGCGAACAGCGGCTCGCGCTCGCCGAAGAGCCCCTCGGGTCTGCGGATCATCAGCGCGATGAGCACCGACGCGTAGAGCACCATGCGCAGCGCGTTGAGGTCGAGCCACGCGTGCTCGGACTGGAAGAGCCGCACCGCGTCGAGCCCCTGGGCGAGCTCGATGAGCTTGACGGTGAACGTGACGAAGAGCGCGCCGACGACGGCGCCGGTGATGCTGCCCGAGCCGCCGAGGATGACCATCGTGATGGCGTCGAACGACAGGCGGAAATCGAACTGGTCGGGCTGCACGATGCCGATGCCGTCGCGCATGATGGCCGAGAGCGCGCCGGCGACGCCCGCGCCGAACGCGGCGATGACGAACGAGGTGACCTTGTAGCGCGTGGGGTCGACGCCCACGGCCGACGCGGCGATCTCGTCCTCGCGCAGCGCGCGCAGCGCGCGCCCCCAGCCCGAGAACTTGATGCGCCAGGTCGCGACGACGATGAGCGATGCGGCGCCGAACACCCAGAGCGGGCCGGCGTAGAGCGGGACGCCCTGGCCGCTCGCGCCCGAGTAGCCGATCTGCCCGCCGAGCTTGGCGATGGCGCCCGCGACGCCCGACTTGGCGTCGAGCGGCACGCTCGTGAGCACGAGGCGGAACATCTCGGCGAAGCCGAGCGTGACGATGGCGAGGTAGTCCCCCTTGAGCCGCAGGCTCGGGAGCCCGACGAGCACGCCGGCGAGCGACGCGACGGCGGCGCCCGCGGCGACCGCGGCGGGCACGACGACGAGCGAGTGCGCGAAGGTCGGGTCGCCGCCGCCGAGCGCGAGGTGCAGGTGCGACGCGACGATGGCCGCGGCGTACGCGCCGAGCCCCACGAAGCCGGCGTGGCCGATCGAGAACTGGCCGGCCATGCCGTTGATGACGTTGAGCGACGCGGCGATCATCACGTTGATGGCGGCCGTCATGACGAGCTGACGCACCGAGGAGTCGGCCACGAAGCGGTCGAGGCCGACCTCGAGCAGCACGGCCGGGCCGAACACGCCCGCGGCGAGCAGCAGGCGACGCGCCGCGGGGCTCACGCGCGGCCCAGGCGTCACTTCACCACGCGCAGGTACGGGGGCAGCTCGCGCTTGGGCTTCGCGCCGCCGAGCCCGGCGGGGCGGGTGGGCGTGCGCGGGGGCTGCGGCGGGGGCGGCGGGTC
>CAITLX010000765.1 GCA_903893335.1 uncultured delta proteobacterium
GGCGAGGCCACCCCGCGCGACCTCGGCGCGCTGCGCGACGGGCTGCTCGCCGCCCCGCAGGTCGTCGCGGCCGTCGAGAGCATCCCCGACGCCGCCGCGCGCGAGGCGCTCGGCCTGCCCGAGGGGGCCATCGACCTCGTCGCCGACCTCGCCGCGCGCCTCGCCGCGGCGCTCACCGACCGCCCGCCGGCGCTCGCGCGCGAGGGGGGCATCGTGCGCGAGGGGTTCGACGCCGCGCTCGACGAGGCCAAGCGGCTGAAGGACCGCGGCTCCGACGCGATGATCGCGCTCGAGGGCGAGCTGCGCGAGGCCTCGGGCATCCCCTCGCTCAAGGTGCGCTACACGCGCGTGTTCGGCTGGTACGCCGAGGTGACGCGCTCGCACGCCGCGAAGGTGCCGCCCACGTTCCGCCGCAAGCAGACGGTCGCCGGCGCCGAGCGCTACACGACCGACGCGCTCGACGAGCTGCAGACGAAGATCTCCGAGGCCGAGGAGCGCTTCTCGACGCGCGAGGCCGAGCTGTTCGCGGGGCTGCTCGGCGAGGCGTCTGCGCGCGCCGATCGCGTGCGCGCCCTGTCCGAGCGGCTCGCCGCGTGGGACGTCGCGGCCGCGCTCGCCGACGTGGCGCACCGGCGCGACTACTGCCGCCCCGAGGTCGACGACGGCGACGTGCTCGCGCTCGACGACGCGCGCCACCCGGTCGTCGAGCAGCTCGCCGCGGGCGGGCGCTTCGTGCCCAACGACGTGACGCTCGACCTCGAGGCCGAGCGCATGTGGATCGTCACCGGGCCCAACATGGCCGGCAAATCGACCTTCATGCGCCAGACGGCGCTCGCGGCGATCCTCGCGCAGATGGGCAGCTACGTGCCCGCGAAGCACGCGCGCGTCGGCGTCGTCGATCGCGTGCTGTCGCGCGTCGGGGCGAGCGACAACGTCTCGCGCGGCGAGAGCACCTTCATGGTCGAGATGCGCGAGACGGCGAACATCCTCGCGCGCGCGACGCGCCGCTCGCTCGTCGTGCTCGACGAGGTCGGTCGCGGCACGAGCACCTACGACGGCCTCGCGATCGCGTGGGCCGTGGCCGAGCACCTGCACGACGCCATCGGCTGCCGCACGCTGTTCGCGACGCACTACCACGAGATGACGGAGCTGACCGAGGGCGCCCGGCACGCCGCGAACTACTCGGTGTCGGCGCGCGAGCACGACGGCGACGTCGTCTTCTTCCACAAGGTCGTGCGCGGCGCGGCGAGCCGCAGCTACGGCGTCGCCGTCGCGCGGCTGGCGGGTGTGCCCGAGGGGGTGCTCGCGCGGGCGAAGGCCATCCTCGCGTCGCTCGAGGCCGGCGGCGCGCTCCCGTCGGGGCGCCACGCGAACCTGCGAGGGCGCTCGGCCACGGGCGCCGCGCAGCTCGACCTCTTCGTGCCCGCCGTCTCCGTGGCGCCCGCGTCGTCACCCGCGCTCGACACGCTGCGCGAGGTCGACGTCGACCGGCTCACCCCGCTCGACGCGCTTCAGCTCGTCGCGAAGCTCAAGAGCCTGCTCTGACGGCGCGCGCCGTCACGAGCCGCGCACCACGCCCCACGCGGCGGCGAGCAGCAGCGCCGCCCCGACCCCAGCCGCGGGGCCCGGCACCTCGCCCCACGCCACCGCCGCGACGACGACGGCCACCAGCGGCTCGAGCAGCGTGAGCACCGACGCGTGGCTCGCGGGGATGCGCGCGAGCCCGTAGACGAACAGCACCGCCGCCCCGGCGCCGACGACGAGCGCGCCCGAGACGAGCCACGCGAGCGGCGCGAGGCCGATGGCGAAGCCGCCGTGCGGCACGAAGAGCGCGAGCACGACGAGCGCGACCGGCGCGTGCCACGAGATCAGCTCGGGCGCGGTGAACCAGCGCGACAGCCGCTTGTTCAGCAGCATCGACGTCGCGTAGAAGACCGCGCTCGCGAGCCCGAGCGTCGCGCCGTCGAGCGTCGCGGACGCGCCGCTGCGCCAGGGCTCGAGCAGCAGGCAGAGCCCCGCGAGGGCGACGCCGAGCGACGCCCAGGTCGACGCGCGCGCGCGCTCGCCGAGCACGCGCGGCGCCGCGATCGCGACCAGCAGCGGCGCGAGGTAGTGCGTGAGCACCGCGACCGCGATGCTCGTCTTCTGCATCGCGCCGAAGAAGCAGAGCGAGTTGCCCGCGTCGAGCAGGCCGAGCGCGGCGAGGCCCGCGAACGCGCGCGCGGGGCGCGTGGGCCCGGCGCGCCGACCGAGCGCCCACGGCAGCGGAGCGAGGCCGACGACGGTCAGCACGATCGTCGCCTCGAGCGCCGCGGAGATCGGCGCCAGCCGCTCGGCGCGGCGGAAGAAGAGGCTCCAGGTGCCCCACGTGGACGCCGCGATCGCGACCATGGCGTAGCCGGCTCGGTCGCGGCGCATCTTCGGGGGCGCGAAGCTAGCACGCGGGGGCGGCGTCGCCTCCGGGGGCGAAGCGTGATAGGTGCCCGCCTTCCATGGGATTCGCGTGCGGCATCGTCGGCCTGCCCAATGTGGGCAAGAGCACCCTCTTCAACTCGCTCTCGGCGGCGCGTGCGGAGGCGGCCAACTACCCCTTCTGCACGATCGAGCCGAACGTCGGCGTCGTCGTCGTGCCCGACGCGCGCGTCGACGCGCTCGTCGAGCTCTTCCACCCGCCGAAGGTGGTGCCGGCGACCATCCAGTTCGTCGACATCGCCGGCCTGGTGCGCGGCGCGTCGAAGGGCGAGGGGCTCGGCAACCAGTTTCTCGCGCACATCCGCGAGGTCGACGCCATCGCGCACGTGGTGCGCTGCTTCGACGACGACAACGTCGTGCACGTCGACAACAAGGTCGACCCGGCCGCGGACATCGCGACGATCGACACCGAGCTGTGCCTGCGCGACCTCGACACCGTCGAGAAGCGCGCCGAGCGCTCGCGCAAGATGATCAAGGCGAACAAGCCCGAGGACAGGCTCGCCATCGAGGTCTGCGAGCTGCTGCGCGCGCACCTCGACGCCATGAAGCCGGCGCGCATGCTGCTCGCGACCGCGACGAGCGGCCCGCTCGCGACCGCCGAGGGGCGCGCCATCGTGCGCGAGATGCACCTGCTCACGGCGAAGCCCACGTTCTACGTCGCCAACGTCGACGAGGGCTCGCTCGGCGACCTCGACGCCAACCGGCACCTCGCCGCGCTGCGCGCCCACGCAGCCGCCGAGGGGGCGCTCGTCGTCCCCATCGCGGCCTCGCTCGAGGCGCAGATCGCCGACCTCGAGCCCGCCGACCGCCCCGAGTTCCTCGAGAGCGTCGGGCTCACCGAGCCCGGTCTCGTCAACGTCATCCGCACCGGCTACGAGCTGCTCGGGCTCATCACCTTCTTCACCGCGGGCGACCCCGAGGTGCACGCGTGGACGCTCCCGCGCGGCGCGCTCGCGCCCCAGGCGGCGGGCACGATCCACACCGACTTCGAGAAGGGCTTCATCCGCGCGGAGGTCATCCGCTGCGACGACCTCGTGCGCCTCGGCAGCGAGGGCAAGTGCCGCGAGGCCGGCAAGCTCGCCATCGAGGGCAAGGACTACGTCGTGCAAGACGGCGACGTCATGCACTTCCGCTTCAACGTCTGAGGCGGCGCGCCACGCTCACACCGGAGCGGGGCCCCCGAACGCGCCGAGGAAGCGCGCGACCCAGACCGCGAGCAGCGCGCCCATCAGCGCGAGCGTGAGCGCCGTCACCGCGCGGCTCGTCCAGAACGACGGCGAGCCGACCGGGCGCCCGCGCACGAAGCCCCACACGTGCGCCCCGCCGTACGCCGCGAGCAGCGGCGCGAGGACGATGGCGAGCGGGTGGAGCGCGAACGACCCCGCGACGTCGCCGCGCAGGAGCGCGAACGTCGCGCGCGTCAGGCCGCAGCCTGGGCAGGGCAGCCGCAGCAGCAGCGCCGTCGGGCAGATGGGCACGGGCAGCGCCAGCAGCCCGAGCATCGCCGCGCCGCCGGCTGCGACGAACGCAGCGCGACGGCGTGGCGAGCCCGTGTCGTGAAACGGGGCCGTCAGGCGGGGAGCCGCTCCCACACGTCGTTGAGGTCCTTCGGGAAGAAGTAGAGGCCGAGCAGCCAGTAGAGCACCGGGTGCGCCGCGGTCGGATTCGCGCAGCCAGCCTTGCGCTTCGCCTCGGTCACCCACGCGGGGACCTTGAAGATGAAGACGATGGCGCCCCAGATCGGGATGAAGAGGTGCCACGCCTTGATGTCGGGGTTGCCGAGGTAATCGCGCAGCTCGTTCATCATCTTCCACACCGACACGATCGCGACGATGAAGCAGAACATCCCGAGCAGCAGCGTCACGATCGGATTGCGCACCGTGCCGCGGACGCCGCCGCCCATGCTGGGCGGTCCGCCGCCGTCGTAGCCGCCGACCGGCGGGGGGCCGAAGCCGGGAGGAGGCGCGCCGAAGCCGCCCTGCGGAAGCGCTGCGGGCGCTCCGCCCCACGCGGGAGGAGGCCCGAAGCCGCC
>CAITLX010000766.1 GCA_903893335.1 uncultured delta proteobacterium
AACTCGACCGAGAAGATCGCGAAGAACACGCCTGCGAGCACGAGCGCGGTGGCACGAAAGGACGCCTTCATGGGGGCCATGGTACGCCCTTGCGCGGAGCGTGGAACCGCTGGTGCGTGCGGGAGGCCTCAGCGCCGCGCGAGGAGCTCGACGCGCAGCCGCACGCTGCCGGTGACGACCCCCGAGAGGCGCAGCGAGAGCTCGATCTCGGGGCCCGCGGTGAGCGCGTCGGCGAGCGAGAGCAGCGCCATTCCCATGGGCTCGTCGGCCGTGCCGAGGTCGACGTCGTCGACGCCGATGCGCAGCGGCGCGCGGCGCGTCACCTCGAGCGGCTCGGGCGCCGACGCGAGCGGCGTCGCCTCGAGCCTGTCGGTGAGCGGGGGGCCGAGCGGGTGGCGCACGCGGTCGGAGGCGATCCACGCGGCCGGGTCGGGCGCGCCGCCGAACGGATCCCACGACCCGCCCCCGGGGCGCCGCGCGTCGAGGCGAAGCGACACGAGCGTGACGCGCACGACCGCGCTCTCGGCGGCGAGCGCGCGGTCGGTTGGGGCGCCCGGTCGGAGCCGCAGCGCGACCTGGGTCGGCTCGTCGCCCTCGGTGGAGGTGAGCAGCACCCAGGGGCACGCAGGGGGCGTGAGCGTCAGCGTCGCGCGCGCCGCCGTGCGGGCGAGCCGCCCCCCCGTGCGCGCGTCGGCCGGGGGCAACGTGGGCGCCTGGCCCGTCGTCACGGCCTGCAAGACGCGCTCGGCGTCCGCCGCGCAGAGCATGCGGTACGCGACCGCGGCGCCCTGCTCGACCACGTAGTCGAGCGAGGCGTCGGCCATCGGCGCGAAGGGCCCCGCGGCCTGCACGCCGGCTGGCTGCAAGAGCTGGCGCTCGTCGACGAGCCACGCGACCGGCTCGTCGAACGGGCGCCGGGGGGTGACGCCGCGTGGGAGCCGGCCGAGCGCGAGATCGACCTGATCGCGCGCGAGATCGAGCGTGATGGTCGCGCCGCGCCCGAGCCGCTCGCGCAGCTGCGCCGCGCCCACGACGCCGACCTCGCGGCGCGCGGCGGCGTCGACGGCCTTGCCCGCGAGGCCGAGCGAGCCCTTGAGCAGCACCTCGGCCCAGAGCGTGTCGGCGCGCCCGTTGACCTCGCCGAGCGGCTCGACGCGCACGTCGGCGGCGGCGGTGGGCACGAGCCACACCGACGCGACGTGCGACGCCTCGTCGTAGCCCACGTCGAGCGTGCCCCCCAGCTCGACGTCGGTGGTGAAGTAGACGTGCTGCGCGACGCGGAAGCCGTGCGAGGTCTGATCGACGAAGGTCCAGCCGAGCCCCGCGAAGCGCACGCGCAGCGCGCCCCCCTCGAGGCGGCTGGTGCAGCTCTGCACCCAGAGCCGCCCCGCCGACGGGACGAGCCCCGCGTCGGCCCCCTCGAGCGCGCTCGGCGCCGGCAGCCCGATGAAGCGCCCGCGAAGCTGGTTGCACGCCCGCGCCGCGGCGGCGTCGAGCATGAGCCGCTGCACCTCGCCGCTGGCGCTCGGCAGCGCCGCCACGACCCCGGTCGGCGCCGCGGGTGCGGGCGCGGGAGGCGCGCCACCCGCGCCACCGCAGCCGAGGGCGGTGAAC
>CAITLX010000767.1 GCA_903893335.1 uncultured delta proteobacterium
CGCGCGCGCTGGTCGTCGCGGCGCTCGCGTGGTGGGCGTGGACCGCCGAGCCTGCGGCGTTCTGGCCGCTCGCGGTCGCCATCGCGGCGCTCGGCCTGGTGCCGATGCCGGGCGCGCCCGAGCGCTCGGCGGCCGCCGACTGGGCGGTCGTGTCGGTCGCGCTCGCGGTCGCGACGCACGCGGTGTTCTTCGGCGAGGACCGCTACCACATGGTGGTGACGCCGATGCTCTGCCTGCTCGCGGCGCTCGCGCTGCGCCCGCCCGCCGAGGCGCGCGATCGGCTAGGTTGCTGACGTGGACGACTTCGACCGCGCCTGGGTCGCGGCGCACTACCTGCTCGGTGACCGCGACGAGGCGCTCGCGCGCGCGGCGTGCGGCCGAGGCGCGCCGCTCGTGCAAGCCCTCTCGCAGCCCTCGCGCGAGCAGCGCGCGCAGGTGCTGGCGGGGGAGCTCGCGCGCCTCTCGCGCGCGCTCGACGAGGCGAGCGTGCCGTGGCCCTGACGCGCGCGAGGGTGCTGAGCGCGGGCGCTCCGGGCGAGCCGCTCGCGCCGGTGGTCGCGCCGTCGGCGGGCGAGGTCGCGGGCGCTCGGCGCGTGCCAGCCGTGCTCGCAGAGGCCCACGCCGAGGCGGCGCAGGTCGTCGCGGTCGCCGAGGCGCACGCCGCCGACGTGCTCCGCGCCGCCGAGGCGAGGTCGGCCGAGTCGCGCGCGCAGGCGGTCGAGGCCGGCCGGCGCGAGGGGGCGGCGGCGCTCGCTGCGGGCTGGACGGCGCTGGCTGCGGAGCGCGCGCTCTCCGACGAGCGATCGATCGATCGCACCGTGTCGCTCGCGCGCATGCTGGCCGAGCGGCTGCTCGGCGAGCAGCTTGCGCTCGCGCCTGCGCGCGTGGTCGCGCTCGCGCGCGAGGTGCTCGCGCAGGTGGGGCGCGCCGAGCGCGTGACGCTCGAGGCGCACCCCGACGACGCCCGCGTGCTCGAGGGCGCCCGCTCCGACCTCGGGGTTGAGCCCTCGGTGCTCCAGATCCATGCTGACCCGTCTCGCGCGCGCGGTGGCGTCTGCGTCCGCTCCAACCTCGGAACCCTCGATGCCGACCTCGCCCCCCAGCTCGACCGACTCGCCGCCGCCCTCGGAGACGCCCTCCGAGGGGACGCTGCCCGACGACCCCGCTGAGCCCGAGGCGACGCCGCCCGACGACCCCGCTGAGCCCGAGGGCGAGCCGCCGGCCGAGGCCATCGCCTGGAAGCGCCCGCTGCTGCTCTTCGTCGCGACGGTGGCGTCGGTCGCGTTCACCGGCGCGGGCATGGGGGTCGAGGCCGGGCTGTCCAAGCTCGACGGCGCGGTCTCGTTCGCGCTCCCGCTGCTCGGCATCCTCGTGTGCCACGAGCTGGGGCACTTCCTCTTCGCGCGCCGGCACCGCGTGCCGGCGTCGCTGCCGCATTTCATCCCGCTCCCCTTTCTCAGCCCGTTCGGCACCATGGGCGCGGTCATCGTCATGCGCGGTCGCATCCGCTCGCGCGACGCGCTGCTCGACATCGGCGCGTCGGGGCCGCTCGCCGGCATGCTCGTCGCGGTGCCGGTGCTGCTCTGGGGCCTGGCGCACTCGCGCGTCGAGCCCATCGCGACGCACGGCGTGCTCGAGGGGCAGTGCCTGCTCTACGCGCTGCTCAAGCGCCTGGCGGTGGGGCCCATCGCGTCGGGCTACGACGTGACGCTCGGGCCGACGGCGTTCGCGGGGTGGGCGGGGCTGTTTCTCACCATGATCAACCTGCTGCCGTTCGGGCAGCTCGACGGCGGGCACGTCGCCTACGCGCTGCTCGGTCGGCGCCACGACGCGCTCAACCGGCACGTGCGCACGGCCACGTTCGTCTTCCTGCTGCTCAACCTCGCGCTCTTTCTCGCCGTCGATCACGGCTACGGCGACGCGGGCGACCGCACGAGCATCGCGTGGAGCGCGGCGTCTCCGTGGCTCGGCTGGTGGCTCATCCTCGGGCTGGTCGGGCGAGCCTCGGGCGGCGTTCACCCCCCGACCGACGACGAGACGCTCTCGCCGAAGCGAAGGCTCGTGGCGCTCGGTACGCTCGCGCTCTTCGTGCTGCTCTTCATGCCGACGCCGTGGCTGGTGCACTGACCGCCCGGCGCGTCACTGGCACTTGCCGCACTCGGGCTCGCAGATGCAGCCGCAGCCCTGGCAGCACCCGTTGGTGCCCTGGCACGCCTCGAGGCACGAGACGCACGGAAGAGGCAGCGTGCCCGCGTCGGGCTGCGAGCCCTGCGAGCAGTTGCCGCAGGTGCCCGAGCGGTCGCCGTAGCAGACGCCGTCGGCGCCGCAGAACCCGCACGGACACGCCGCGGGGGTCGCGCACCCCTGGATCGACTGCTGGTAGACGCAGCGCCCGGCGACGCAGGTCCCCTCGCCGAGCACGCCCTGGCCGCAGGCGCCCTGCACCTTCGGGTCGCAGGTGTCGCTGAGCAGGCAGTCGACGGCGTGGCACGCGCCGAGGATGTCGCGCAGCCCCGTGCAGCCCGCCGCGGCGCCGTCCGACGCGCTCCCCGCGTCGACCCCGGCGTCGGGCCCCCCCTGCTCGAGCTGCAGGCAGGCCGAGAGCGCGAGGGCGAGGAGCAGCGAGGTGGCGCGCATGACCCGTGGCGCTAGCGCGCCGCGCGCGAGCGGGCCAACTTCTCGGCGCCTCGCGCTCGTCACGAGGCGGCGACGGCGTGCACGCGCAGGCGATGCACGCGGCGTCGCGAGAGGCTCACGACCTCGGCCTCGAAGCCGCCGATGCGCACCTTGTCGCCCATGCGAGGGACGCGCGCGAGCCGCTCGACGACCGCGGCGCCGAGCGAGATGCCGCGCTCGTCGTCGGGGATCTCGAGGCCGACGAGCGCGAGCTCGTCGAGCGTGGCGCCCGCGTCGACCTCGAAGCTTTCGCCGCGCTTCTCGATGCGCGGCCGCTCGACGTCGAACTCGTCGCGGATCTCGCCGACGATCTCCTCGAGCAGGTCCTCCATCGTCACGATGCCGCTCGTGCCGCCGTACTCGTCGACGACCACCGCGAACGGCGTGTGCGTGCGCTGCATGTCGCGCAGCACGTCGATGAGGCTCTCGGGCTCGGGCACGAACAGCGCGGGGCGGCGGACGGGCGAGAGGTCGGCCAGCGACGCCGCGTTCGCGTCGAACAGCAGGTCCTTCACGTAGAGGTAGCCGACGACGTGGTCGAGCGACGCGCCCTCGAGCAGCAGCACGCGCGAGAACTGCTGGTGGCGCAGGTACTCGACGGCCGCGGCGCCCGCCGTCTGGAGCGGCAGCGCGGCGACGTCGACCCGCGGCACCATGGCGCTCTTGGCCGTGCGCTGGCTGAAGCGCATCACGCGCGAGAGCAGCTCGCGCTTGGCCTCGCCGCGGGGGCCGCGCGCGGCATTGGCCGCGATGATGCCGAGGATCTCGTCCTCGCTGAGCGCCCCCTCGCCGTACTCGCCGAACGGCAGCCCGATGAACTTGAGGATGACGCGCGAGCCGAGCTCGAGCACCGCGAGCGCGGGGTAGAGGATGAAGAAGGCCCAGCGCAGCACCGGCGCGGCGAAGACCGCGAGGGCGCGCGACTTCTGGATGGCGATGAGCTTGGGCACGAGCTCGCCGAACAGCACGTGCAGCAGCGTGAGCAGGCCGAACGCGACGCCGAGCGCGAGGTCGTGGGAGGCGTGCCCGAGGCTCGCGCCGAAGGCGGCGGTGGCCGCGTGATCGATGAGCACCGCGAGCGCCGGCTCGCCGATCCAGCCGAGGGCGATGCTCGCGAGCGTGATGCCGAGCTGGGTGACGCCGAGGTAGCGGTCGAGCCGCGCGACCACCGCCGCGACCGCGGGCGACGCGGCCGTCTCGCGCGTCGCGCGCAGCTTGACCAGCGCGAACTCCGCCGCGACGAAGAACCCGTTGAGGGCGATGACGAGCGCTACGAGGAGGAGCCCGGCCACGCGCGGAGCATAGTCGAGGTGCGCCGCGCGTGCGCCTGCCGAGCGCGCGAACGGACGCTCGGGTCAGCCTTCGAGCTTCTTCGCCATCGCGGCGCCGATCTCGATGCTGCGCGCGGTGGCGGTCTCGACCGCGTCCATCAGCGTGGTGCGCAGGCCACCTGCCTCGAGGGTGTGCAGGCCGGCGATGGTCGTACCGGCCGGGCTCGCGACCATGTCCTTCAGGCGACCGGGGTGCTCGCCCGTCTCGAGCAGCAGCTTGGCCGAGCCATACACCGTCTGCGCGGCGAGCATGAGGGCCGTCTCGCGGTGCAGGCCGACCTTCACGCCGCCGTCGGCGAGCGCCTCGATGATGAGCATGACGTACGCGGGGCCGCTGCCCGACAGCCCCGTCACCGCGTCGAGCAGCGACTCGTCGAGGACCGTGACGCGTCCGACCGCCTCGAACAGGTGGCGCGCGATCGCGAGGTCGGCCTCGGTCGCGTGCGAGCCGGGAGCGATCGCCGTCGCGCCCGCGAGCGCGATGGCGGGCGTGTTGGGCATGCTGCGCACGACGCGCGCGCCGGCGGGCAGGCGAGCCTCGAGCGCGTGCAGCGGGACGCCCGCCGCGATGGAGATGACGAGCGCCTCGGGGCGCAGCGCGGTGGCGACGGGCGCGAGCACCCGGTCGATGACCTGCGGCTTGACCGCGAGCACGACGACGTCGGCCCACGCGACCAGCGCCGCGTTGTCCTTCGTCGTGACGATGCCGTGCTCCTTCTCGAGCTCGGCGAGGCGCTCGTCGCGCACGTCGCTGGCGCGGAGCTGATCGGCCTTCACGGTGCCCGAGTGCAGCAGGCCCTTCACCAGGGCGCCGGCCATGTTGCCGCCGCCGACGAACCCGATGCGCTCGCTGCGCGCTCCGCGCGCCTTCACGACGACAGCCTCGCCTGCGCCTGGCGGATGCGCTCGTCGCGCTCCTTGAGCGCCTCGAGGATGATGACGGCCGTCTCCTCGATCGCGCGGCCGGTCACGTCGATGACGGGCCACGAGGGGTGCGCGCGGAAGACGCGCTGGCCGAAGTCGAGCTCCTCCTTCACGTGCTCGCGCAGCGCGTAGTTCGTCTCGGCCGGCATGCCGAGCTGGCGCAGGCGCGCCTGGCGGATCTCGCAGAGCTGGTCGAGGCCGATGGTGAGGCCGACGACGCGATCGGGCGACGCCTCCTCGAGCTCGGGCGGCGGCGGCACGCCGAGCACGAGCGGCAGGTTGGCCACCTTCAGGCCGCGCTGGGCCAGCAAGGTCGAGAGCGGCGTCTTGCTCGTGCGCGACACGCCGACGAGCAGCAGGTCGGCCTTCTTGAAGTTGCGAGGCTCCTTGCCGTCGTCGCTCTTCACCGCGAACTCGACCGCCTCGATGCGGCGGAAATACTCGTCCGAGAGCGGCAGCATGCTGCTCGGCATGTTGATGGGCTCGCGGTCGAGGAAATGCGAGAGCTTGCCGATGAGCGAGCCGATGAGGTCGAGCGCGTCGACCTTGAGCTCGGCGGTCGACGCGTGGATGTACTCGCGCAGCTCGGGGCTCACGACGGTGAACACGACGAGCGCGTTCTCCTGCGCGGCGCGCTCGAGCACGTAGCGGGCGATCTCCTTGGTGCGCACGCGCGTGTGCAGGCGGATGATCGCGCCGGCCTGGGGGAACTGCAGCAGCGCCGCTCGCACGACCTTCTCGGCCGTCTCGCCCGTGGAGTCGCTGACGACGTCGATGAAACGACCTGCCATGATCGGGCCATCGTAGCCGAACCGCCGCGCGATTGCCGCGCGCGGTGCATTGGGGGGGCCCTCAGGCGGGGTCGAGCGGCGCGCCGAGCGAGCGGAGCGCCCGGCGCGTGGCCGGCGCGTCGGCCGCGACGCGCACGCGCGGGTCGGACGGGGCCCCCTCGCCGCGGAACCAGACCGCCGACAGCCCCGCGGCGCGCGCCCCCTCGATGTCCGCCGCCCACGCGTCGCCGACGTGGATGGTCTCGGCGGCGGCGACGCCGAGCCGCTCGCACGTCCAGGCGAAGATGCGCGGGTCGGGCTTCTCGAGGCCGAGCTTGCCCGAGTCGGCGATGACGGCGAACTTGCGCTCCCAGCCGAGCTCGGCGGCGAGCTCGGCCAGGCGCCCCTCGGAGTTGGACACGACCGCGACCGCGAGGCCCGCGGCGGCGAGCGCGTCGACCAGCGCGATCATCCCGGGCACGGGCCTGCGCCACAGGTTGCGGGTCGGCTGCTCGGTCCAGAGCCAGTCGACCGCGGGCGCGATCGCCGCGGGCTCGACGCCGGCGCCGCCGAGCAGCTCGCGCATGAGCAGCTTCCAGGGGTGCCCCCCCGCGCCGGCCTGGATGGCGCGCGAGTACGCGTGCCACGCGGCGGGGCCGGCGGCCTCGAGCCGGGCCGCGTCGGCGACGACCGCGCGCTCGGCGAGGCGCGCCGCGAGCAGCTCGGTGTCGAGGTCGGCGAGCGTCTGTCCGAAGTCGAAGGTCACGGCCCGGACGGAGGGGGAAGCGCTCACGGGGTTGTGCTACCACGGCGCCGTGCGCGATCCGTACGAAGTGCTCGGCGTCGAGCGCAGCGCGTCGCCCGACGACGTGAAGGCCGCGTTCCGCAGGCTCGCGGTGCGCTACCACCCCGACCGCAACCCCGACGACACGACCGCGCACGAGACCTTCAAGGAGATCAACGCGGCCTACCAGGTCCTGTCCGATCCGCAGAAGCGCGCGATGTTCGACCGCTTCGGCGCGGCGGGCATGGGCGGCGCGGCGGCGGGCCCGGGGGGCATGCCGTTCGACTTCGTCGACATCGGCAACCTCAACCTCGACGGCATCTTCGGCGATCTCCTGCGCGGCTTCGGCATCCGCACCGGCGACCGCGGCGACCTCAAGAAGGAGGTCACCATCTCGTTCGAGGAGGCCGCGTTCGGCTGCGAGAAGGACGTGACCTACGACCGCGTCGAGGCGTGCCGCGAGTGCACGGGCTCGGGGTCGGCCGCCGGGCACAAGGGCGAGACGTGCAGCGCGTGCAACGGCCGCGGGCGCGTGCGCTTCCAGCAGGGGATGCTGCCGCTGTCGGTCGAGCGCACCTGCTCGCGCTGCCACGGCGTCGGCGCCATCGTCACCCACCCGTGCGAGGCGTGCCGCGGCGCGGGGCTGCTCAACAAGCCGCGCACGGTCGCGGTCACCATCCCCCCGGGCATCGA
>CAITLX010000768.1 GCA_903893335.1 uncultured delta proteobacterium
CGGCCACTGCGGCGCGTCGCGCTCGTTCCCGATCACCGCGCAGAGCATCACGCTGCCGACCAACTGCCGCACCGCGACCGCGCGCTTCCGCTTCCAGGCCACCGGCAAGGACGCCTGGTCGCTCCAGTCGCCCGGCTGGATCGTCGACTCGGTTCGCGTGAACTGAGTCCGCGCTCGCGGGGAGCGCCCGGCAGAACGGCTGCGAAGGCGCTAGACGCGGAGGCCCGGCGCCGGGAAGCCCGCGCAGAGCTCCTTCACCTCGCCGGCGATGCGCGCGATGCGGGCGTCGTCGCCGGGGGCCTGAACGACCTCGTCCATCCACGCGGCCAGCTTCGCCATCTCGGCGAGGCCCATGCCGCGCGAGGTGACCGCCGGCGTGCCGATGCGCAGGCCCGACGGATCGAAGGGCTTGCGCGGGTCGTTCGGGATTGCGTTGTAGTTGCCGACGATGCCGGCGCGGTCGAGCGCCTTGGCCGCCACCTTCCCCGTGACCCCCTTCTTGGTCAGGTCGATGAGGATGAGGTGGTTGTCGGTGCCGCCCGTGACGAGATCGAAGCCGCGCGCCGAGAGCCCCTCGGCGAGCGCCTTCGCGTTGTCGACGATCGCCTGGGCGTAGACCTTGAACGACGGGCGCGCCGCCTCGTGCGCCGCGACGGCGATGGCGGCGGTGGTGTGGTTGTGCGGCCCGCCTTGGAGGCCGGGGAACACGGCCTTGTCGATGGCCGCGGCCAGCGACTGCTTGCACATCACGACGCCGCCGCGCGGCCCGCGCAGCGTCTTGTGCGTCGTCGTCGTCACCACGTCGGCGATGCCCGCCGGCGAGGGGTGGACGCCGGCGACGACGAGCCCCGAGATGTGCGAGATGTCGGCGGCGAGCACGGCGCCGACCTCGCGGGCGATCTCGCCGAACGCGGCGAAGTCGATGGTGCGCGGGTAGGCCGTGGTGCCGCAGAAGATGAGCTTGGGGCGGTGCTCCTTGGCGAGCGCGCGCACCTGGTCGAGGTCGATGCGCGCGTCGGACGCGCGCAGGCCGTAGGGCACGCTCTTGAAGTATTTGCCCGTGATGGAGACGGCGTGGCCGTGCGTGAGGTGCCCGCCCGACGCGAGCCCGAGCCCCATGACGGTGTCGCCCGGCGAGAGCAGCGCGAAGTAGACCGCGAGGTTGGCCGGGCTGCCCGAGTAGGGCTGCACGTTGACGTGCTCCATGCCGAACAGCGCCGCCATGCGCGAGCAGGCGAGCTGCTCGATGGGGTCGATCGACTGCTGACCCTCGTAGTAGCGCTTGCCCGCGTACCCCTCGGAGTACTTGTTGGTGAGCACCGAGGCGCTCGCCTCGAGCACGGCGCGCGACACGTAGTTCTCGCTCGCGATGATGCGCAGGGTGTCGGCCTCGCGGCGCTCCTCCTCGTCGATGAGGCGGGCGATCTCGGGGTCGACTTCGGCGAGGGAGGGCTCGTGCCAGGTGCGGGTGGCGGGGGTCGACATGGCCGCGGAGCCTAGCCGCGCGTGCCCCCTCGCGCATCGACATTCGGCCCCGCCCCGCGCCTCGATCGCGTCGCACGGCGCAGCGCCGCGAGCGCCGCCGCGACGAGCATGCCGATCTGCGAGGTGCGCGGCCTGCCGCGGCGAGCGACCGAGCAAGCGGCGTCGCTCGTGGACTTGCCGCCGCTGCACGTGTCGGAGTTGGACGACGAGCCGCCCGACGAGCCGCCGCAGGTGTC
>CAITLX010000769.1 GCA_903893335.1 uncultured delta proteobacterium
GCGCACCTGCGCGAGCCCGGTGATGCCCGGCTTCACGCAGAGCCGCTGGCGGTAAAACGGCACCTTGCGCTCGAGCTCCTCGACGAACACCGGGCGCTCGGGGCGCGGGCCGACCAGGCTCATCTCGCTGCGAAACACGTTGTAGAGCTGCGGCAGCTCGTCGAGGCGCGTCTTGCGCAGCACGCGCCCGACGCGCGTGACGCGGCCGTCGTCGGCGCTGGCCCACTGCGCGCCGTTCTTCTCGGCGTCGGTGCGCATCGAGCGCAGCTTGAAGATGCGAAACACGTTGCCGAACTCGCCGACGCGCTCCTGCGCGTAGAGCACCGGCCCCGGCGAGTCGAGCTTGATGGCCAAGGCCGCGAGCGCGACGATCGGCGCCGACAGCGCGAGGCCGACCGACGCCCCGGCGAAGTCGACCAGGCGCTTGAGCCGGCGCAGGCCCCGCTTGCGCTGGTAGCCGTCCGAGAAGATGAAGTGGCTCGGGCGCATCTCGCGCACGTAGATCTTGCCGGCCGTCTGCTCGTAGAAGTCGACCCCCTCGTCGATCTCCACGCCGCGGAACTTGAGCGACAGCAGCTGATCGACCGGCAGCGTGCCGCGCCGGTCGTTGAAGGCGACCAGCACGAGGTCCACCCCCTCGCGCACGACGACCTCGCTCAGCTCGTCGTAGCAGCCGATGGAGCCCGGCGACGACGCCCCGATGGGGCCGAGCATGCCGACCAGCGTGATGCCGAGCGGCCGCGACGCGATGAGCGCGGACAAGTCGCGCGCGAGCGGCCCGTCGCCGAGCACCAGCGCGCGGCGCGAGAAGGTCGCGTTGGCCGACAGCGTGCCGTACAGCAGCCGCCAGCCCGACACGGCGAGCGCGCCCGCGATGAGCCCCCAGAGGAAGACCCCTCGCCCGACCCCTAGCTCGGGCAGCAGGTAGTAGGCGAGCCAGAGCGGCAGCGACCCGAGCAGCAGCGCCTGCCCGACCTTCAGCACGAGCCGCGCCGGCGGCGGCGTCGGCTCGTTGCCGTAGAGCCCGTGGTAGTAGAGCGACGCGAGCGACATGGGCACGACGACCATCGAGTTGCGCATCACCTCGATGGCGTGACGCGTGACGTCGTTCGGCCCGAAGCGCACGAGCACGGCGACGAAGAACGTGCCCGTGATCAGGGCAGCGTCGACGACGAGGACGACCGTGGACCTACGGGACCGGAACAGCTCGAGCATGGCAGCGCAGCGCCCCCCTTCGAGGCCACGGCTGCATCATACGGTGATTGCTGGAGAAACCGCCAGGAAAGCGAGCGCGGGTCAGGGAACGATGAGCGTGTCGCCGCTCTGCAGCGTGATGTTCTCGCGCATGTCGCCGTGATCGACCACCTGCGAGTAGACGAACGGGATGCGCCGCACGCCGCGGGCGTCCTTGCGCACGATGAGCACATGGTCGGCGTCGGCGAAGCGCGAGAAGCCCCCCGCGAGCGCGAGCGCTTGCAGCACGTTGACCTGCGTCGTGGGCGCTAGCTCGCCGGGCTTGGTCACCTCGCCGAGCGCGTAGATGCGGTAGCTCTTGATCTCGGCGGCGGTGACCGTGACGCTGAGCGGCTCGGTGAAGAAGCGCTTGCTCTCGCGCGAGATGTCGGCCGCGAGCTCGATGACCGTCTTGCCGGCGGCCGGCAGGTCGCCGAGCAGGGGCAGCGTGATGGCGCCGTCGGGGCGCACGCTGACCCTCTGCGACACCTGGTCGTTCTTCCACGCGTTGACCTGCAAGACGTCGCCGAGGCCGACGAGGTAGGCCGAGGCCCGCACTTGCTCGGCCTGGTAGTCGAACGTAGGCTTCGCCGTGGCGCACGCAGCGGGCGCGAGCGCGCAGGCGAGGGACACGATGCACGTCGAGCGACGAGGGCGTTTCATGTGAGACCCACCGCGGCACGACGGCGCCGCCGAGCCTCGGGCATACACCCACCGCGCGCGACCTGCAAAGGCGGTCGCCCCCGGTGAGCCCCCGCGCGAGGCCCCGGCGCCCGACGCCGCGCACGGTCGCCGGTGAGCCCCATGGCGCTGCCCTTCGTCCTCGCGCTCGTCGCGCTCGTCTACCTCAAGCCGCAGGAGTTCATCCCGCTGCTCGCGGGGTTGCCCCTGCTGCACCTCGTGTTCGTCGCGGCGATCGCCGCCGTGGTCTACGAGATCTCGACCGGCACGCTCGCGCTGCGCCCGCCCCCGCAGTGGCGCGCCGTCACCGCCTTCGCGCTCTGGGCGCTCTTCGTCCTGCTGCTGCGCAACCGCTGGAGCGTGCCGCGCCTGCTGGCGGGCACCGGCACGGGGGTCGGCATCTTCTTCCTCGCCGGCATGGGGCTCGGCACCCCGTCGCGCGTGCGCACGCTCGGCGCGGTGCTGCTCGCCTTCGCGCTGATGCTCGCGACTCTGGGGGTGCACCAGTCGACGCAGGACTTCGTCTGCTATTTCCACGAGGAGGACGGCGAGTGGGAGGCCCCCACCCTCGACGGCCACCCGTGCGAGGGGTGGCGCGACTGCGAGTTCCAGTCGCAGCGCTGGGACATCGACTGGGAGTGCGAGCGCCCCGGCCTGTTCGGCACCAGCTCGGTCGCGCACGGCCGCGTGCGCTACCGCGGCTCGCTCGCCGACCCCAACGAGCTCGCGCTCGTCATCGGCATCGCGCTGCCCTTCGGCTTCGCGCTGCGCGAGGGCCCGAGGCGCAAGCGGGGGCGCCTGGTCGGCCGGCTGCTCGCGCTCGCGGGGCTCATGCTCGCCGCCTGGTGCATCGTCGAGACCAAATCGCGCGGCGGTCAGCTCGTGTTCGCCGCCGTCATCGGGCTCTACTTCATCCGGCGCTTCCGCATCTGGGGCGCGTTCATCGGCGCGGCGGCCACGCTGCCGGTCGTGCTGCTCGGCGGGCGCGAGGGGGCCGAGGCCGACTCGTCCGCGATGGAGCGCATCGAGGCCTGGTACGAGGGCATCAACATGATCCGCGAGCACCCCCTGCTCGGGGTCGGGCCCGGCGAGTTCGTCGAGCACCACGTGCGCACCGCGCACAACGCGTACGTGCTGGTCGCCGCCGAGACGGGGCTCATCGGGTTCCTGCTCTGGTCGGTCGCGATCTACACGACGATGAAGATCCCCTGGTCGCTCTGGTGGCACGGCGACCGGCGCCTCGAGCCCAGCCTCGCGCCCTTCGCCCCCGCGCTGCTCGTCTCGATGATCGGGATGCTCATCGGCATCCTGTTTCTATCGTTCGCGTACCACAACGTGCTTTACATCTTCATGGGCCTCGCCGGCGCGCTCGGCCTCGCCGCCCAGCGCACGATGCCGGAGTTCCGCGTGAAGGTCGGCTGGCGCGAGGTGCTCGCGCTCGCGCTCGTCGACGGGCTCTTCCTCGTCTTCATCTACTTCTACACGCGCATGAAGGTCGTATGAGCGCGCCGCGCCTCGGGCACACGACCCTCGTCGCGGCGTGCGCGCTCGCGCTGGCCACGTGCCACGGGCGCGCCGAGTTTCCGGCCGCCGACGACGACGGCGACCGAACGCCGCCGGGCGCGTTCGTCGGGCTCGTGGGCAGCGCCGGCCCCCCGGTGCCCGCGCCCACGCCGTCGCCCCCCGCCGCGCCCGGGTCTGCGCCAACGCCCTCGCCGAAGCCCGCGACGCCCGCTGCCACGCATGCCCCACTTCCCGCGATCGCGCGCTCGTCGTCCGGTCACCCGCGGCTGGTGCTCACCCCGAGCCGCCTCGCGCGCGCGCAGCGCAACGTGGCCGCCGGCACCGACGCGTGGAGGGCCGTGTCGGGCGAGTGCGACGCCGCGTCGGGCGCGCCCATCGAGGCCGGCTACGAGGCGTGGGACTGGGGCAACGCGATGGCAAGCTGCGCGGTCGCGTGGCACGCGACCGGTCGCCCCGCGTACGCCGCGACGGCGCTGCGCTACCTCGCCGCGCTGCTCGACGACCGCTACCTGGTCGGCGACGGCAAGGGGGGCGACGGCGTGGTGCGCCACGACCAGGGCTACTCCATCCGCACGTTCGGCTTCTTCGCGCCGCTCGGCTACGACTGGCTGCACGACGCGCCCGGCATGACGGCCGCGCTGCGCGCGCGCATCGTGGCGCGCGAGGTCGCGTGGCTCGGGTGGTACGCGCAGAGCGGCTACAAGCGCGACGAGCCGGTCTCCAACTACTTCACCGGCTGGTTCCTCGCGCAGGCCACCGCTGGCCTCGCGTTCGCCGGCGAGCACCCCGCCGCCGCGGGGCTCGAGCAGACGGCCGACCGCCTCTTCGAGGGCCAGCTCGCGCCCGCCTTCCGCGCGCTCGCCGGGGGCGACTGGCCCGACGGCTGGCAGTACGGCAACCTCGCGGCCATCTCGGTCGCGCTCTACGTCGACGCGCAGCGCACCGTGCGCGGCCGAGACCGCCTCGCCGAGATCCCGTGGCTGCGCGAGGTCGTGGCGCACCACACCCACGCGCTGCTGCCCGACGGCACGGCGTACGACGGCGGCGACTGGTCCGAGCGCCCCGCGCGCCTCGACGGCTCGGCGCTCGACGTGCTCGCGCTCGTACTGCCCGAGGGCGACCCTGCCTCGTCGGCCGCGCGCTTCCTCGGGCGGCTGCTGCGCGAGGCGCGCCCCTCGTTCGCGTGGCTCGTGCTCGAGGGAGACGAGCCCGGCGCCCCGGCGACCGACCCGCGCACGGGCACGCCGAGCTACCTCGCGCCGGGCGCGGGGTTGGTGCTCGCGCGCAGCGACTGGACGCCCACGGCCACGTTCGTGTCGCTGCAGTCGGGCCCGACCCACGGCGACTCGGACCACCAGCACTGCGACCAGGGGCACTTCGAGCTCGTGCGCGGCGCGGACGCGCTGCTCGTAGACCCGGGCGACTACGGCGGCGCCGCGACGCTCAACCACAACTCGCTGCTGTTCGACGACCGCGGCGCGTCGCTCGACTACGCGCCCAACCAGGGCGTGTGGGGGCGCGACGCGCGCATCCGGCGCTTCCACGACGCCGGCGCGGTCGTCTACGCCGAGGGGGACTTCGCCGACGCCTACCGCCCCGCCAAGCTGCCGTACGGCAAGCCGCGCACCGTCACGCGCGCCGAGCGCAGCCTGCTCTACGTGCGCCCCTCGACGCTGGTCGTCTACGACCGCGCCGGGGTGCTCGACCCCACCTTCGACGTGACCTGGATCGCGCACGCCGCCGTCGCGCCGACGGGCGCGGGCGCCACGACGTCGATCGCGCGCGGCGCCTCGCGGGCCGACGTCGAGACGCTGCTGCCCCGCTCCGCCCGCGCGTCGATCCTGAAGGAGCCGACGCCGTCCCCCTCGACGCTGCGCGAGTCGAGCGCGGTCAAGGGGCCCTCGTGGCGGCTCGAGATCAAGACGCCGCGCGGCGCGACCGAGCGGCGCCTGCTGCACGTCGTCACCGCGGGCCCGGCGGGCGCCCCCGCGACCCCGTCGACCCTCGTCGAGGGGGACGCGGTGGACGGCGCGCTGTTCGGCGACCCCGCCGCGCGCACCCTGGCGATCTTCCCGCGCGACGGCTGGGAGATGCCCCGCTCGGGCGCCACCTGGACCTCGCCGCAGGGCGCCCGCGTGGTCGTGACGGGGCTCGTGCCCGGGATGCGCTACAAATTCGACTTCGCCCCCCGGGGCGGCCACTGTCTCTCCCGATTGTCCGAAGGTGAAGGCCCCGCCGCCGACGAGGCGGGCGTGATCGTCGTCTCTACGAGGAACTGTGAGCGTCCCTAGTCTCGTCCCCGCGGCAGAGCCGTCGCCGCGCGAGCGCGTCGAGCGCGTCCGCCAGCTCGTGGGCCGAACGCCCGCGTACTGGAGGGGCGCGGTCGCCATCGCCGTGGTCGTGACGGGAGCCGGGCTCGCCAACATCGTGCGCATCCCGCGCGTGTACGAGTCCGAGACGGTCGTGCTCGTGCGCGAGGCGATGCGCACCGACACGCGCGACGACGTGCAGAGCGTGCGCGAGATGCGCCTCGGCCCGAAGCTCAAGGACCGCCTGCTCGCCCGCTCGCGCCTCGAGAAGATCGTGACCGAGCTCGCGCTCTTCTCCGCGCTCATCGAGCGGCGCGGCATGATCGACGCCGTCGAGGAGATGCGCACGCACATCGGCTTCCGCAGCCGCGACAGCGACACGTTCGTCATCACCTACCAGGCGGGCGACCGCGCGCTCGCGCAGCAGGTCGCGCAGCGGCTCGCCGACTCGATGGTCGAGGAGTTCGTGCGCGAGAACACCGCGCGCACCAACGCGGCGCGCGACTTCCTGCTCGAAGAGGAGCGCCACGCCGAGGAGGACCTCAACCAGAAGGAGACCGAGCTCGCGAGCTTCCTCACGCTGAACCCGCAGTTCTCGTGGGACCCGGCGCGCGGCCCGGCGCCGCTCTCGGCCCAGGCGGCCAAGGCCCCGGCCGGCGCGGGCATCCCTGCGACCGCCGACATGGTCCTGCGCGGGCTCTACAACCAGAAGACGGCCCTCGAGGCGCGGCTCGCGCCGGCTGGCTCGCGCGTCGCGCCCGCGCCCGAGGGGCTCGTGGACCTCGAGCGGGCCGTGGCCAAGGCACGCGCCGACGACGCCTCCGCGCAGGCCGACCTCGCGAGCAAGCGGCAGAAGTACACCGAGGACCACCCCGACGTGATCGCCTCGCGCACGACGGCGGTCGTGGCAGCACGCGCACGCAGCGACGCCGAGGCCGCCCTCTCTGCCGCCAAGGCGGCGGCCACGCCCCCCCCCGCGCCGCCCGAGGACGAGGCAGCCGCCGAGGATCTCCGGAAGAAGCTCGCCGAGCTCAAGGCGACCATCGTCGCGCGCGAGCGCGGCGCCGCCGGCCGAGCGACCGCCGAGCCGACCGCGTCGGCCCACCCCGCAGGCTCGGCCCCCGCCGAGCGACCCCGCTCTCTGGGCGCGCCGCAGGCCGAGTTCGACCGGCTCGTGCGCACCGTCACCGAGGCGCGCCACCACAAGCAGGACATCACCGACCGGCGCGGGCGCGCCGAGCTCTCGGCCAGCGCGGCGGCCACCTCCGGCACCATGCAGATGGAGGTGCTCGACCGCGCCTTCCTCCCGACGCGCCCCATCCGGCCCAACCGCACGCTGCTCGCGACCGTGACGGGGCTGGTCGGCGGCCTGCTCGGCGCGCTCTACGCCTTCGCGCGCGTGTTCGGCAACGACGTCATCTACTCGGTGCTCGACGTCGCGATGTCCGGCGGCCCCGCCGTGCTCGCGGTGCTGCGCGCGCGCGGCGCCCGCGCCGGCGCCGCGCCGCAGGCGACGAGCAGCGCGCTGGTCGGTGCCCCTCGTCGCACGTCGGGCGCCATGTACTCCGCGCCGCCTCCCGCTGCCCGCTCGACGGGCGCGATGTACTCCGCGCCGCCTCCGGCCGTGCGCCCCGCGAGCGCCGCGTACTCCGCGCCCCCTCCGGCGGCGCGCCCGCATGCCTCCATCATCCCCCCCGCCCCCGGCGCCTCCGACGAGGTGCCCCTCACCGACGCCCCGCTCGTGCTCGCGCGCTCGCTGCCCCCGCCCGTCATCGAGATGGTCGACGCCACGCTGCTCGAGTCCGCCGCCTGGGAAGCGCCCAGCGTCTCGGCGCGCGAGGCCGACGTCGACTGGCCGAAGCTCGACGACGCGCTGCTCGGCCCCACCGAGCTGCCCGCGCTGCGCGCGCTGCGCCACCAGGTCGAGCGCCGCGCGCTCCAAGGGCACATGGTCGTGGCCGTGACGAGCGCGCTCGCCGGCGAGGGCAAGACGCGCCTCGCCGCGCAGCTCGCGCTCGTGCTCGCCGAGAGCCAGCGCGCGCGGGTGCTGCTCGTCGAGGCCAACCTCGAGCGGCCGGGGCTCGCGAGCCTGCTCGGCGTGCGCGTCGACGCCAACCACGGCTTCTCCGCGCAGCTCGAGCGCCGCCGGCGCGCGGGCACCCGCACCGGCTGGCAGGTGCAGAGCCGCGGCGACGCGCTGCACCTGCTCATCGAGTCCACCGACGACGACCGGCCGGGCAGCCTGCTGCACTCGCGCGAGTTCGCGGTCGCCATCGAGGAGTTTCGCAGCCGCTACGACTACGTCGTCATCGACGGCCCTGCGGTGCTCGAGGCGGGCGACGCGACCTCGGTCGAGGCCGTCTCCGACGGCGTGCTGCTCGTCGCGCGCGCGGGCTTCTCGCGCGCGTCGAAGCTGCGCGAGGCCGCGGCGGCGCTCGGCGACCGCCGGCTGCTCGGCGCGGTGCTGAGCGACGTCGCGGAGCCGGGTTGATCGGCCGCCTCGTCACCGGTGACCGACTGCGCTGGGCCCTGCCGTGGGCCGCGCGCCGCGCGGCGCGCTGGGTCGCGCCCGGAGCGCGCGCTCGCCCGCGCCACCTGCTGGTCGCCCTGTGCGACCACTTCGAGCCGCTGCACGGCGGTGTGCCACATGCGCAAGGCGTTGCGCGCGTGCAGGCTTGGCGCGAGCGCTACCCCGCGCTCGCCGCCGAGTTTCGCGACGACGACGGGCGCCCGCCGCGCCACTCGTTCTTCTTCCCGGGCGAGCAGTACCACCCCGCGCTCGTCGAGCCGCTCGCCGAGCTGTGCGCCGCGGGGCTCGCCGAGGTCGAGGTGCACCTGCACCACGACGGCGACACGCGCGCGTCGCTGCGCCCCGTGCTCGAGCAGTCGCTGCGCGACCTCGCGTCGCACGGCGTCGTGCCCGAGGTCGGGGGGCGCCCGCGCTGGGCGTTCATCCACGGCAACTGGGCGCTGGCCAACGCGCGCCGCGACGGCCGCTGGTGCGGCGTCGACGACGAGCTCGATCTCCTGTTCGAGCTCGGCTGCTACGCCGACTTCACCTTCCCCTCGTCTCCCGACGAGTGCCAGCCGCGGCAGACCAACGCGCTCTGGTACCCCGAGGGGGACGTGCGCGCGCGACGCGCCCACGAGCGCGGCGCCCCGGCGAGCGTCGGCTCGCGGCGCGACGACCGCCTGCTGCTCGTGACCGGCCCCGTGGCGCTCGCGCGCCGCCCCGGCTCGCCGCGCGTGCGCATCGAGGCCTCGGCGCTCACCGCGAAGGACCCGGGCACCGAGGCGCGCCTGCGGACCTGGCTCGACGCGCACGTGCACGTGCAGGGACGCCCCGAGTGGGGGTTCGTCAAGCTCCACACCCACGGCGCGCCCGAGCGCGAGGCCGACAGCCTGCTCGGCGCGCCGCAGCGGGGCCTGCACGAGGCGCTCGCGCGCCTGCGGGGCGAGGGCGTGTCGCTGCACTACGTCACCGCGCGCGAGATGTTCAACGTGGCGCTCGCGGCGATGGACGGCCTCGGCGGGTCGCCCGGCGACCACCGCGACTACGTCGTGCCGCCGCCTTCGCGCGCCACCTCGGGCTGATCGGCCTCGGGCGCGCGGCGGCCGAGGCGCCGGTCGAGCAGCGCGACGAGCCCCCCGGGCACGGCGTTGATCGCTTGCAGCGCGCGCACCGCGACGCCGAGCGCGACGGCCTGCGTCGCGGTGCCGAGGTGCGCGTCGCCGAGCAGCACGACCAGCGCGCCCTCCATCAGCCCGAGGCCCCCGAGGCTCACCGGCAGCGCGTTGGCGACGAACGCGAGCGGGACGATGCGGCACCAGTCGGCCCACCCCGGCGCGTCGAGCCCGATCGCGCGCCCTGCCAGGGCGAAGGCGCCGATGTCGCCCGCCTGGTGCACGAGCGAGACGGCGAACGCGAGCGCGAGCGCCCCCGGGCGCCGCAGCAGCGCCACCGCGGCGCCGTCGACCCGCCGCAGCAGCTCGCCAGCCGGCAGCCGGGAGAGAAACCGCTCGATGGGCACGCGGGCTCGCAGCCCCCGCGAGGCGTACGCCGACGCGAGAGCGAAGGCGACGACGAGCCCCAGAGCGGCGCGGGTGGCCAGCTCGCCGTGCGCCGTCGAGCGCGAGAGCACCGAGGCGAGCGCGATGCAGACCAGGCTCGCGAGGCCGATGACCCGGTCGGCGAGCACCGTCGCGGCGACCTCGGCGCCGCGCCCCTGCGTGCGCGCGCCCCCGGCGATCTTCACGACGTCGCCCCCGGTGCCGCCGGGCAGGAAGGCGTTCGCCGCGTAGGCGACCGCTTGCAGCCGCGCGGCCTGCCCGAACCCGATGGGCACGTCCGCGGCGCGCAGCAGCACCCACCAGCGCAGCGTCGCGAGCCCGAGCGCCGCCGGCAGGGCGATGACCACCGCCGCGAGGGCGAAGCGCACGTCGAGCGAGGCGGCCAGCTGACGAAGGCCCCCCCCGTCGGCCCGCACCCGCTGGGTGGCCCAGCCCGCGATCGCCGCCAGCACGGCCCCCTTGCCGAGCAGCACGAGCGACCGCCGGGTTTTCGTATTCACCGCGCCATCATGCCAAACTCGGGCGCACCACGGGGCGAACGGTTCGGGTCCGCAGCGCGCGGGTCACCGGCGCGCCCCTCGGCCTGCCGTTGTCTGTACGCGGCAGGGGGCGGCTTGTAGGATGACTTTGGGGCGCACCATGCAGCGGCATCTGCTCACAATTTGCGTGGAGGACTACTTCCACGTCGCCGCGTTGCGTGGGGCAGTACGCCGCAAGCACTGGGACCGCCTCGACCCCCGGCTCGAGCGCAACCTCGACTCGGTGCTCGACCTGCTCGACCGGCACGGCGCGCAGGCGACCTTCTTCGTGTTCGGCTGCATCGCCGAGCAGCAGCCCGAGCTGGTCGCGCGCATCGTGCGCCACGGCCACGAGGTCGCGAGCCGCGGGTTCTGGCCGCGGGCGCTCGCCGGCCTGACCCCCGACGAGCTGCGCGCCGACGCGCGCCGGGCCAAGGAGGCCCTCGAGGCCGCGGGGTCGAACACCATCGTCGGCTACCGCGCCCCCGAGTGGCTGCACGAGGACGACCTCTGGGTGCTCGATGTCCTGGCCGACGAGGGCTACGCGTACGACTCGAGCATCAACCCGGTGCTCCGGCGCTTCGCCTCCGACCCGCGCCGCTTCCGCATCCACGACCACACGAGCCCCGCGGGCAACACGCTGCGCGAGCTGCCCATCTCGACGGTGGGCGCGCTCGGCGTGCGCATGACGATCTCGGGCGGCAACTACGTCCGCCAGCTCCCGCACACGCTGCTGTCGCGCGCGGTCGAGTGGCAGAGCAAGCGCGACGACGATCCGCTCGTCTTCTATTTCATGCCCTGGGAGATGGACAAGCACCAGCCCCACGTCCAGGGCATCTCCCGGCTCAACCGCATCCGGCACTACCGCAACCTGGCCAAGACGCGCTGGGTGCTCGTCGACTACTTCGGCAAGTACGAGTTCGTGGGCGTCTCCGACTGGCTCGGGCTGCCGCACGCGGCGCCCGAGGGGGCGCCGGCGCGTGCGAGCGTGGCGCCTCCGGGGGCGCTCGCGGCGCCGGACCCGAGGGCGCGCGAGGTCTCGCTCGTCGTGCCCATGTACGACGAGGAGGCGAACATCGACTACCTCCGCCGCACGCTGCTCGAGTTCCGCAAGCGGCTGCGCGACCGCTACCGCATCCACCTCGTGCTCGTCGACGACGCGAGCAAGGACCGCACCTGGGAGCTGCTGCAAGCGTCGTTCGGCGAGCTGCCCGACGTGCAGCTCGTGCGCCACCCGCGCAACCGTGGCGTGGCCGCCGCCATCGTCACCGGCATCCGCGCGGCGCCGACCGAGATCGTCGGCTCGATCGACTGCGACTGCTCGTACGACCCGGCCGATCTGGGCGCGATGATCCCGCTCATCGACGACGCCGACCTCGTGACGGCGTCGCCCTACCACCCCGCGGGCGCCGTCGTGAACGTGCCCACCTGGCGGCTGTTTCTCTCCAAGACGCTGTCACGCATGTACAGCGCGCTGCTCGGCGACGCGATCCACACCTACACGAGCTGCTGCCGCGTCTACCGCAAGAGCCAGATCGAGCAGTTCGATTTGCGTCACGATCACTTCCTCGGGGTTGCGGAGCTCTTGATCGAGCTTAAGTTGCGTGGCGCGCGGGTCATAGAATACCCGGCAACCTTGGAATCGCGTCTCTTCGGCGAGTCGAAGATGAAGATCCTGCGCACGATCCGCGGCCACCTCGGGCTGGTGGGTGACCTGGCCTTCGGGCCGCGCACCCGGCCCCAGCTCACGCGCACCCCTCCGGGCGACGCGCCCGCCGCCGCCGAGCCCCCGGTCGCCGAGGCGGCGCCTCCGGACCCACGCGCATCATGACGAGCACGCGCGCACAGGGGCGCCCGCGCGCCAGCCTCTCGCTCGACCTCGACAACCTGTGGTCGTACCAGAAGATCCACGGCGACGCGGGCTGGGACGCCTTCCCCTCGTACCTCGAGCGCGGGGTGCCCATCATCCTCGAGCAGCTCAAGCGCCACGGCGTGCGCCTCACCGTGTTCATCGTCGGCCAGGACGCCGCGCTCGCGAAGAACGCCGGCGCGCTGCGCGCCATCACCGACGCGGGCCACGAGGTCGGCAACCACTCGTTCTCGCACGAGCCGTGGCTGCACACGTTCGACCGCCCGCGCATCGAGCGCGAGATCGCCGACGCCGAGGCGCACATCGAGCGCGTCACGGGCAAGCGCCCGCGCGGCTTCCGCGGGCCCGGCTTCAGCCTGAGCCAGGACACCCTCGAGGTGCTCGCCGAGCGCGACTACCTCTACGACGCCTCGACGTTCCCGACCTTCCTCGGGCCGATCGCGCGCGCCTACTACTTCTTCCAGACGCCCCCGCTCGACGACACCGAGAAGGAGAAGCGCAAGCTGCTGTTCGGCAAGGCGAGCGACGGATTGCAGCCCCTCGCGCCGTACACCTGGGAGCTGCCCGGGCGACCGCTGCTCGAGATCCCGGTGACGACGATGCCGGTCACGC
>CAITLX010000770.1 GCA_903893335.1 uncultured delta proteobacterium
GGCGTGGGGGCTCGTCGCACTCTACGTCGCGGTGTTCCCCGCGAACGTGAACATGGCCCTGCACGAGATTCAGCTCGGCGCGTCGCCGATCCCCGTCTGGGCGATGTGGGCGCGGCTGCCGCTTCAGCTAGTCTTCGTAGCCACCGCCGCGTGGCTGGCGCGCGGGGAGCGCGGGGCGGCTCGCGGGCCTCTACCCCCGAGGCGGTAACCCAGAGGCGAGCTCACTCCCACGCCAGCGCGCGCGGCACCTCGAGGCGCGCGGCGTGCCTCGCGGGCAGGGCACCCGCGAGCGCCGCGAAGCCGACGATCGTCGCGGCGAAGCGCGTCATGGCGGAGGGGTCGAACGCGAGCGGCACGTGCCAGCCGGTGGCGGCATAGCCGACGACCGAGACGAACACGGCGGTGCAGGGGATGGAGGCGACGACCGCGATGAGCGCGGAGGCGAGCCCGAGGAAGGTCGCCTCGGCGAGCACCGCGACCGCGATCTGTCGGCGGGTGGCGCCGATGGCGCGCAGCACGCCGATCTCGCGGACACGGTCGAGCACGGCCGAGAGCATCGTGCCGATGACGCCGAGCAGCGCGACGATGAGCGCGACGAGCTCGCTGGCGCGCGTGACCTCGAACGTCTGCTCGATGGCCGAGTAGATCTCGGTCTTGAACGCTCGCGACGTCATGACGTAGAGGCCCGAGTCGCCCCCGGCGGCGCCCGACGAGAGGCGACGGCGCGCGTCGGCGGCGAGCGCCTCGGGGTCGACGCCCGGCGCGGCGTAGAGGTCGAAGCCGTCGATGCGCTCGTCCTTCCAGGCGTCGCGAAACCAGCGCGTGTCGATGAGCACGAAGCCCTGGTCGCTCGAGTAGTCGACCACGACGTTGCGCACCTCGAAGCGGCGCGGGCCCGCCGGCGTGTCGAGCTCGAGCGTGTCGCCCGCGTGCACGCCGAGCTTGGCGCGCACGTTCTCGCTGACGAACACGCGCGGCGCGTCGGCGAGCACCCCCGGCTCGATGGGCGCCCCCTCGAGCACCTGGCGCCCGATGCCCGGGGCGCGCGTCAGGTAGTTGCGCGTGCCGAGCGCGAGCATCTCGATGCGCATGCCGCGGTGGGTCAGCGTGACGAAGCGCACCGGGTCGAGGTACGCGACGCCCTCCATGCCTTGCAGGCGCGGGAGCATCTCGGGGGCGAAGGGCACCGAGTGCTGGTCGGCGAGCGTCGAGCCGGCGGTGATGATGACGTCGGCGGGGATCGACTGCTCGACCCAGCGCGACATGCTGACCATGAACGACGAGCGGTAGCTCGCGACCGTCATGCTCGCCATCGCCGCGAGCATCAGTGCGGCGACCGTGAGCGTGCTGCGCCCGAGGTGGCGCGCGACGTTGTCGATGCCGAGCCGCACGGGCAGCCCGAACCAGCGCTGCGCCGCGCGCCACGCGACGCGGTGCAGCAGCACGACGAGCGCGGGCGTCGCGAGCGCGGCGGCGAGGTTCACCAGCCCGATGCCGACGAAGCCGGCCAGCAGCCCGCCGAGGTGCGCGAGCCACGCGACGACGAGCGCGACGAGGCCCGACGCCGCGAGCAGCCAGCGCGTCGGCACCCGGCCCCCGGCGTGCGCGTGGATGTCGCGGCGCATCGCGGCGACCGGGTCGGTGTGCGCGGCCGAGCGCGCGGGGAACCAGGCGGCGGCGACCGTCGCGGCGAGGCCGACGACGAAGCCGGCGAGCGCGAGGCGCGCGCTGACGTGCGGCGAGGGGGGCGCGATCGCGGCGTAGAAGCGCGACACGCTCGGCTGCACGCTCGCGACCACCGCGCGCGCGAGCAGGCCGCCGAGCGGGACGCCGAGCGCGCCGCCGAGCGTGCCGAGCACCACGGCCTCGGCGAGGAAGACGGCGAGCACGCGGCGGCGCGAGACGCCGACGGCGCGCAGGATGCCGATCTCGCGGCGGCGCTCGGCGACGGCGATCGACACCGAGTTGTAGATGAGGAACATGCCGACCAGCAGCGCGATGAAGCTGCTGACCTGGAGCCCGACCTGGAAGCTCGAGCTCATGCGCGCGATCTGCTCGCCGCGCCGCGACGGGCGCTCGACCGTGCCGTGGCCGGCCACGCGCGCGCGCAGCGCGTCGGCGACGGCGTCGACCGACGCGTGCTCGGCGAGCGCCACGTCGATGCGATCGGCGCGCCCCGAGCGCGCGAAGGCGAGCGCGGCTGCGTCGATGGAGAGCACCGCGACGCGCCCGCCGAACGCCTGCGAGGGGCCCGCCTCGGTCAGCACGGCCTCGACGTGGAACTCCTGCATGCCCGTCGCGGTGCGCAGCCGGAGCTTCGAGCCGGGCCCGAGGCCGCGCTCGCGCGCGAGCGTCGCGCCGACGAGCAGCGCGCGCGGATCGTTGGCGAAGCCGAGCGGATCGGCCAGCACGTCCTCGCCCGAGCCGTGCGCGTAGGGCAGGAAGAAGAGGTCGCCGAGGAGATCGACGCCGAGGACCAGCACCCGCTCGCCGGGGCCCGAGGCGGCGCCCGGCACGTCGAGGTAGGTCGTCTGCTCGATGACGGCCGCGGCGTGCGCGACGCCCGGCGCGGTCGCGACGACGTCGACCAGATCGCGATCGACGCCGACCTCGCCCTGCACGACCTCGAGCGCGGCCTTGCCCGACGCGCGATCGACCAGCTCGCCGAACGCGCCGAGGATGCTCGCGTTGGCCGCCGCCATGCCGACGAGCATCGCGACGCCGAGCGCGACGCCGAGCAGCGTGAGCAGCGACCGGATCGGCGCCGCGGTGATGCGGCGCAGCGAGACGAAGCGGACGAGCGCGCCGAGGCCGCTCACGCCGCGGCCCCGGAGTCGGCGTCGACCACGCCGTCCTTCAGCGTCAGCACGCGATCGGCGCGCGCCGCGATGCGCGGGTCGTGCGTGACGAGCACGACGGTGCGCCGCGCGCTGCGCGCGCCGACCAGCAGCTCGAGCACGCCGTCGCCGGTGCGCGTGTCGAGGTTGCCCGTCGGCTCGTCGGCGAGCAGCAGCGGCGGGTCGAGCACGAGCGCGCGCGCGACCGCGACGCGCTGCATCTCGCCCCCCGAGAGCTGGTCGGGGCGGTGCGCCGCGCGCTTGCCGAGCCCGACCGCGTCGAGGTGCGCGAGGGCGGCGGCGCGCACCTCGGGGCTCGCGCGCCCCGAGAGCAGCGCGGGGAGCATCACGTTCTCGAGCGCCGAGAGCGTCGGCAGCAGGTTGAAGAACTGGAAGACGTAGCCGATGCGATCGCGGCGCAGCCGCGTGAGCGCGTCGTCGTCGAGCTTCGAGAGGTCCTCGCCGTGCACCCGCAGCGTGCCGCTCGTCGGCCGGTCGAGCGCGCCGACGAGGTGCAGCAGCGTCGATTTGCCCGACCCCGACGGGCCGACGATGGCGACGAGCTGACCGCGCGGGATGGTCAAGGACACGCCGCGCAGCGCCTCGACCGGCGTGCCACCCGCGTCGTCGTCGAGCGCACCTCCGTAGCGTTTGCGGACCTCGACGAGCTCGACGACGGGCGGGGCAGCGTCCATGGGATGCACACGATGCGGCCGCGGCGCCCCCGCGCCAACCCCCGTCTCGACGGGGCGCTCGGCGGGAGGCCGGCGTCGTGCTCAGCGGTAGGTGGCCGAGAGCGTGATGCGCCGGGTCGCGGTCACGGTGTCGCCCGACGTGTCGGTGGCCGTCGCCGTCACGTCGAGCTCGCGCCCGAGCAGCTTCGTCTCGAGCGTCGTCACGTCGAGCGGCGCCGCGTCGAGCTGGAAGCGCAAGCCGTAGAGCTTGCACCAGCCCCCCTCGTCGGGCTCGAGCGAGAAGATCGTCTCGTAGGGCGTGATCGCGAGGCCCGACGTCGGCTCGACGGCGCGCAGCACCGTGCGCGTGCCGAGGCGGTGGAGGTTCTTCGCGCGCAGCGCGATCCAGACGTGGTGGCCACCCTGCGGGCCCGACTCGACCTGCTGCACGGCGAGGTCGTCGATGGGGGCGTAGTCGGCCTGCCCGGCGCCGACCACGAGCTCGGGCGTCTGGCCGAGCACCGGCTTGCAGGGTGGGTCGGGGCGGTCCTTCGCCCAGTCCGGGGTGTAGGGGTCGGCCGCGAGGAACTGCGGATCGACGTAGGGCGACTGGCACCAGCCATCGACGCACGTGAGCGCCGCGTCGCAGGGGGGGCCGTCGATGGCGGGCCCCGCCTCGGCCCCCGCGTCGCCGTGGCCCGGCGCGACGGGGACGCACGACGACTGGAGCGACACGCGGTCGAGCAGCGTGTAGCCGCCGACCACCGACGTCGCCGCCTGGCGCACGAGCAGCGGCGCGGTCGCGGGCGCGCCCGGGACGAACGCCTCGAGCGTCACCGCGACGCGCGTGCCCGAGGGCAGGGCCTCGAACCAGAGCTCGACGGGGAAGGCGAGCGGGCTCGACGCCGACGCGGCGTACCAGCGGTCGCTGGTGGTCGCGCCGTCGGTCGCGAGCACCGCGTGCAGCCGGTCGAAATCGACGCCTGGGCGGAGATCGCCCGTGACGCCGAAGACGACCGAGCCGGTCAGCGGAGGCTTGGCGCCGGCGGGCGGGTCGTCGTGCGAGGTGCAGCCCGCGAGCGCGAGCGCAGCCGCGGCGAGCAGGGGGGCGAGGTCAGTCGACGACACGGATCGCCGAGAGGAAGCGGGCAGGCGGGACGAACTCGGTGAAGCGGGCCTGCTCCTGGCCGTCGCTGCCGACGACGACGACGGTGGGCAGGCCGCGTACGCGGTAGCGGTCCTTGATGGCCTCGATCTGCGGGTCGTCGTCGTGCGTGGCGTCGACCTTCACGGCGACGAAGCGCGCCGCCTCGGCCATGACGCTCGGGTCGGCGAAGGTCTCGCGCGAGAGCTCGTTGCAGGCGCCGCACCACTCGGCCGTGAAGTCGACGAGCAGCGGGCGGTGCTCGGAGGCGGCGCGCGCGCGCCCCGCGGCCTCCGAGTGCTCCCACGAAAGCTGCGTGCGCGGAAGCTGCACCCACGCGATGAGCGCGAAGGCGCCGAGCGTCGTCGCGAGCACGCCCGCGGCCTTGCGCGCCCGCACGAGCCGAGCCGGGTCGTCGAACGAGAGATGCACCGCGCCGAGCACGAGCCCGACGGTGACCAACGCGCCGGCGGCGACCGCGTAGCCCGCGCCCGGGCGCGCCACATGCGCGAGGGGGGGCACGGCGTTCTTCAGGAAGTAGAGGGCCGTCACGCTCAGCACGAGGCCGAAGAACGACTTCACCCCCACCATCCACTTGCCCCCCTTGGGCAGCCGGACGGCGAAGGTGCCGACGACCCAGAAGGGCACGCCGAGCCCGAGCGAGAACGCGAAGAGCGCGCCGGCGCCGAGCGTCGCGCTGCGGACCTTCGCGATCCAGAGCAGGATGCCCGTGAGCACCGGGCCGGTGCAGGGGGCGGCGACCACGCCGCTGACGAGGCCGAGCAGGAACGCGCCGCCGTAGCCGATGCCGCCGACCGCGGCGAGGCGGTTGGTCAGGCTCGACGGCAGCACGAACTCGAACGCGCCGAACATCGACGCGGCGAGCGCGAGGAAGACCAGCGAGATGAGCACCACGACCCACGGCTTGGAGAGCGCGGTGCCGAAGACGTTGCCCGTCAGGCCGGCCACGACGCCGAGCGGCGTGAACATCGCCGCGATGCCGAGCACGAACGCCGTCGAGAGCGCCATCGCCTGCCAGCGCGAGCGCGTCGCGCGCGCGCCGAAGACGCTGACCGTGATGGCGACCATGGGGTAGACGCACGGCGTCAGGCTGGTGAGCAGGCCGCCTGCGAACGCGGCGGAGGCGGCGTAGAGCGGCCCGTGCTCGAGGGCTCGGGTGAAGGCGTCGCCGGGCATCGCGCGGAGGATAGCCCGTGCGGGGCGCGCGCGGCAGTCAGTTGCCGCGCAGGCGCGCGAGCGTGCACCGCGCCTCATCGACCTCGCCGGCGAGCGCGATGGCGAGCGCGACGCGCCCCGAGGTGGTGCGCTCGACGAACGCCTCGAGGTGGGCCTCGGCCTCCTCGCGGCGCCCTGCCCAGGCGCAGAGCCGGCCGAGCACGAAGCGGCCGTAGCCTCGGCCACACGGGGCGCTCTCGAGGCGCGCGATGGCGTCGGGGATGCCGCGCGCCGGCGCCCCGGCGCCCGCCGAGCGCGCCAGCAGGAGGTGCCCGACGTACAGCGGCCGGTCGGTGGTGCCCCACCGACTCGCGCGCGCGAGCACGTCGACCGCCTCGGCGTGGCGTCCCGCGAGGTAGTAGAGGCCGCCCAGCGTCCACTGGTGGAAGGCGCGGCGGCTCGCGGGGCCCGAGCGGGCCGCGAGCCGCAGGTGGCCGACGGCGCGATCGACGTCGCCGAGCGCCTGGCACGAGCGCGCGGCGTCCTGGTGCGCGACGTCGGGCAGCACGTCGAGCGCGATCATCTGCGTGGCGACCTCGAGCGACTGCTCGAAGCGGCGCCCCTCGAAATGCGCGAGGTAGAGCTGCCGCAGCAGCATCGCCTGCGTGGTCGGGTCGAGCGGCGCCCGGCCCGCCAGGCCGAGCTGCGCGTACTTGGCGCGGGTGGCAGCCGAGCGTGCGCAGACGGCCTTCTGCAGGTGTTGCTCCGGGCTCGTCGGGGCGACCTCGCGTGCGCGTCGCACCCAGGAAGGGTAGCAAACCCTGCACATGCGTCCAGAAACCGGCCCTTGGGCGCTCCGGAGCGCTTGCTCTCCGCGCTTCGAGCCCCCATGGTGCGCCCGATGAGGCGACCCTGGGTGCTGCTCGCGTGCCTCGGCCTCGCGGCCGCGAGCCCGGGGTGCGGACACCCCGCCAGCGAGGCCGAGTGCCGCACGCTCGTCGACCGCATGGTCGAGCTCGAGCTCAAGGCGCAGGGCGTGACCGACCCGGCCGTGGTGGCCAAGCGGCGCACCGAGACGGTCGCGAGCGACGCCGGTCCGAGCGCCGTGTCCGATCTCTACCGCGGCTGCCTCGGGCGCCGCGTCACCGACGGGATGATGACGTGCATCCGCAACGCAGCCGCCGCGGACGAGATCACCGACTCCTGCCTGCGCTGACGGGCCTCGGCCTCGCGCTCGTCGCCGGGTGCGAGGCCCGCGCGACGCCCGCCGAGTGCACGGCCCTGCTCGACCGCTACGTCGAGCTGCACGTGCGCCAGGAGGCCCCCTGGGCGGGCGAGGTCGAGCTGCGCCGCGAGCAGGAGGCGTCGCGCGCGCGCGCCCCCGCGAACGCCTCGTTCGCGCGGTGTCCGCAGGACATGGCCCGGTCTCGAGTCGCGTGCGCGATGGCAGCGCCGAACGTCGACGAGTTCGAGAAGTGCATGGAGTGACGCGCCTCGCGCGCGTCGCGTCCTTGACCCCCCGAGCCGCACGGTGGCACGCTGGCGCGCCGCGTAGCGCTGCCCCTGCCGCGCGCACCCCGCCGATCGGCTCGTCCCAGCGCTCCCGGTTCGAAGATGTCCTCCCCTCCGCCGCAACACCCCCAGCAGCGCTACCGGGTCATCGAGCGGCTCGCGCAGGGGGGCATGGCCGAGGTCTTCCGCGCCGAGAGCGCGGGCGTCGAGGGCTTCAAGAAGCAGGTCGCGATCAAGCGCGTGCTCCCGCACCTGTCGGAGAAGCGCAAGTTCATCGCGATGTTCCTCGACGAGGCGCGGCTGTCCGCGCACCTCACGCACTCCAACTGCGTGCAGGTCTTCGACATCGGCGTCGGCGACAACGCGTTCTTCATCGTCATGGAGTTCGTCGACGGCGCCGACCTCAAGTCGGTGCTCGAGACGCTCAAGGCGCAGGGCAAGCGGCTCGCGGTCGAGGAGGCGGTCTTCATCGCCGCCCAGACGTGCGAGGGGCTCGCCTACGCGCACGAGCTCACCGACCACGACGGCAAGCGCTTCAACCTCGTGCACCGCGACGTGTCGCCGCCCAACGTGCTCATCACGAAGTACGGCGAGGTGAAGATCGTCGACTTCGGCCTCGCCAAGGCCGCCGGCCAGCTCGAGAAGAGCGAGCC
>CAITLX010000771.1 GCA_903893335.1 uncultured delta proteobacterium
CTGCTCGCGGCGGGCGTGCCCGCGGGGGTCAACTACGTGCTGACGCGCGCGTCGTTCGACGCGCTCGGCGCGACGGCCGCGCGCGTGGCCAGCCTCGGCGCGCGCGAGCTTCAGCTGCTGCGCTACAAGCCGGCCGGCCGCGCTGAGTCGCTCGACTACCTCGACCGGCGCCTCTCGCCCGCGCAGGTCGATGCGCTGTTCGACGCGATCGGCGCCATCGTGCGCGGCGGCGCGCTGCGCGTGCGCATCGACTGCGCGCTGTTGCCCCTGCTCTCGTCGCGCATCGTCGACGACGCGACGGCGGCGCGGCTCGCGACCTACGGCGTGCTCGGCTGCGAGGCCGCGCGCCACCTCGCGGCGGCCAAGGTCGACGGACGGCTCGCGCCGTGCAGCTTCACCGACGCGACCTCGGCCGACGTCGCGGCGCTCGAGCCCGCGTGGGCGCGCGAGCCCGAGCTCGAGCGCTTCCGCGCGTGGCACGCGGCGTTGCCCGAGCCCTGCGCCTCGTGCCCGCTCGTCGAGACGTGCCGCGGCGGCTGCCAGGTCGTCTCGCGCCACCTCGGGGCGGGAGCCTTCGCCCCCGACCCCGAGTGCCCGCGCGTGCGCGCCGCGGGCGGCTGACGCGCGGCCTTCAGCTCGCGCCGTCGAGCGACAGCTCGGCGATGGCGTCCTCGAGGTGCACGCGCGCGATCATGAGCGTCTCCTGCATCGCCACGGTGTCGATCGTGGCGCGCGAGAGCTTGTCGCTCACCTCCGTGAGCTTCGCCTCGAGGTTGCGCATGAGCGCGCCGCCCGATTTCACCGCGCGCAGCGTGACGATCTGCGCGTGAAGCTCGTCCATGCGCTGGCGGTATTCGCCTTGCTGGTCGCGCAGCGTGACGATCTTCTGCTGCGCGTTGCCGACCTCGTGCGAGAGCGCGACGAGGCGCTCGACCGAGTCCTTGAGCTTGCCCGTCAGCTGCCCCGACGAGAGGTAGACGCGCACCATGTCGAGCCCGGGCCCGGTGCGCACGTCGGTCGTGCGTCGCACCGGCGTCGCCTCCTCGAGCGCGACCTCGGTCGTGCCGCCGGCGGGGACCTCGACGCGGAAGAGGTGCGCGGTGCCGACGCGCTCGTCGCGCTCGGGGTGCACCGTGAGCGTGTAGCCCGCGGCGACGGTGTGGCGCACGTAGACGACGACCGGCTCGGCCGCCCGGTTGTGCAGCGCGATGGCCGAGCGGCGCGTGTGCTTGATCTCGGTCGCCATCACGCCTCGCTGCACCGTGAGGATGCGCGCGATCTCGTCGCGCTCGCTCTGCTTGGTCTCGACCACGACCTGCCGGTCGAGCGCGAAGGGCACGAACGCGACGGCGTGCGCGGGGATGGGCTCGCAGAGCCCCTCGCCGATGAAGCGCCCCTCGCCGTAGACCGTGACCGGGCCGCTCTCGAGCTGGGAGTCGGTGGGGTTGCGCAGCCGCACCGAGCGGAACGGGTAGGTCGCGTTGCCGCGCACGCTCTCGGCGTCGTAGAGGTAGACGACCTCCCCCTCGGTGGACGATTGCAGCATCGAGATCATCGCCGACGTGCCGTGCGGCACCGTCATCACGCTCGGCGAGTCGAAGTGCGCGGTGCCGATCGGGTCGCTCGGCCCTTCGGCGGGCGTCGTCGGGTCCTTCGCGGGTGCGCGCGGGGCCTCGACCACGCGCACCCCGCCGTTGCGGCCCGCCTGGTCGCCGCGCCCGACCGCGACGATGCGCGCCGGGTCGAGCCCCTGGCGCACGAGCTGGTCGCGCAGCTTCTGGGCGCGGTCGAGCGACGCGCTCTCCTTGTCGGCGTCCTGGGGCGCGGCGAAGCCCTCGACGAGCACCGAGCCTCCTGCGTTCTGCAGCGCGCGCGCGGCGGCGACCGCGGGCTCGAGCGGAGCGGTCGGGCGTGAGCCCGACTTGTAGGCCGCCGACGGCCCGACGCTCGCGGCGCCGGCC
>CAITLX010000772.1 GCA_903893335.1 uncultured delta proteobacterium
GCTGCGCGAGTGGACGGCGTCGGACGCCGCCTTCGAGCCCGACGCCCCCGCGCGACCGGTCGTCCGCGGCGCCCGCGCCGACGCCGACGCGGCCGACCACCGCTGCGCGCACCGCGCCGCGTTCGACGCGAAGGGGCGCTCGGCCGAGCTCGGCCTGCGCTGCTGCTCGGGCCCGGCGAACGCCGCGTCGATCGCCCCGCCGAAGAGCCTGCCCGCCGTGCGCCGCGTGACGCTGGAGCCCAAGGCGCTCGACGCGCTCGTCGCCGCGGTGCCGCAGCTCGCGCGCATCGGCTCGCCGGTGCGCCTGTTCGCCGAGCCCGACGACGCCGACGCCGTGCGCAAGAGAGGCGGCGACGCCGACCTCGCGGGCTTCGCGCTCACCGCGAGCCCGCTCGTGTGGAACCCCGCCGGCTCCGACGAGGTGCTCGTCGTCGCCGGGCGCGGCAAGCGCGACGCCTTCGTCGCCGCCTTCTGGCGCCTCCCCGACGACAGCTACCGCCTCGCGTCGAGCATGGTCTTCGCCGACGACCTCGGCCCCTTCGTGCTCGGCTACCAGAGCTGGCTGCGCGACAAGCTCCTGTGGAGCTCGTGCTGGAAGTGCCTCGGCGAGGGGGGCACCGTCGCGCTGCGCGATGGGCGGCGCGTGGTCGTCACGCAGGACTGACGCCCGACCCTCGCGGGGTTGCGGCTTGACGGTGCGCCCCCCGTCCGCAACGATCAGGCGACCCGCCGGTCCACCTTGGTCGCAACGCCCACCCCTCCTCCGAGCTCGGTGACGACGCACGTCGCGCCGCGAAGGCGCGCGGCGAACGGCATCGGCGCGAGCGTGGCATGGGCCAGCGTCGCGCTGTTCAGCGTCGCCACGACGGCGGCGGCGACCTGGCTCTCCATCGGCACCACGCTGGCGCGGACGGGCTCGACCTGGCTCGCGCTCGGCTGGGCCGCGGCGCTGTGCGGAGCCGTGCCGCTGGCGATCGCGTGGCTGCGCGCGGGGCGAGACGTCGCGCGCATCCTGCTCGTGCTGCCGGGGCTCTCGCTGCTGTGGAACACCGGCTGGGTCGCGGCGCTGCTCGTCGCGGCCCCCGGCGACGTCGCGCGCGCGCTGCGGATGCACGGCGCATGGCCCTTCGAGCACGCGCACGGCGCGACCTCGCCCAACGCAGCCGTGCTCGCCACCGCCGCGCAGTGGATCGCCGACACCATCGACGACACCGGGCGGCTGGCCACGACCACCCCCGCGGGCGTGGGCATGAGCGTCGGCGACGCCTACGTGCTGCCGCTGCGCAACGACGGGCGCTCCATCACGGTCGCCGTCCAGCTCGAGCACGGCGCGCGCCAGACGTCCGCGTCGTACCTCTTCGACACGGGCGCGTCGTTCCTCACCATGACCACCCGCGCCATCGAGGAGCTCGGCGTGGCCGTGCCCCCCGCGGCGCGCTCGCTCACCTTCGCCACCGCCACCGGGCGTCGCGAGGGGCGCATGCTCCGCCTCGACGCGCTCCACATCGGCCCCTACGTCGTGCGCGACGTCGCCGTCTCGGTCTGCGACGACTGCGGCGGCGACGGCACCGCGGGCCTGCTCGGGCTGAGCGTGCTGCGGCGCTTCGAGGTCCGGCTCGACTACATCGGTGGGCGCCTCGAGCTGCTGCCGCGCGAGGGGGCGTCGGACGGCGATCGAGCCTACGACGTGGGCGCGCTCGCGGAGGTCTCGCTCGACGGCAACGCGAACATCCTCTTCTCGCACGTGTACTGGCAGGTGCTCGTGCGCAACGCCTCCGACGCCTGGATGCGCGGCGTCGTTCCCGAGGTGCGCTGGTCGACGGGCGACGTGCTGCGCGGCCTTCCGATCGACGCCGTCGCACCCGGCGAGACGGGGCGGTCGATCGTGGTGGGCTCCGCGCCGGTCACCGGCACCGCCGCCGACGCCGCGGCGCCCGCGTTCGAGCTCGGCGTCGCGCGCGGGCGGTTCGAGGCGAAGGTCAGCCCGAAGCGCCCGTGAGGTAGGCGCGGTAGTGCGCCGCGTAGCGCGCCATGCGCTCGGCGGTGTCGCACAGCTCGGCGTACACGAGCGACTCGGTCGGGAGCTCGGCGCAGAGCAGCACGTCGCCGTCCTCGTCGTAGGCCAGCTTGGCGAGCCGCATGTCGCGCGTGACGGCGAGCAGGCGACGCGAGAGGTCGGGCGCGCGCGGGCCGCCTCGCGCGAGCAGCGGCACGATCGCGAGCAGCACCCAGCTCTCCGCGCACCGCGCGTAGAACGGCGGCGGGCTCTCGCCCGGGGGCGTGACGCGCAACGTGGTGTCGTCCTTGCGATCGACGCGCCACCCCATGCGCGTGAACCACGCCTCGAGCACCGCGCCGTCGACCGCGCCCGCCACGCTCACCCTGCCGGCTGCGCCAGGGGCGCCCGCAACGTCAACGTCGAACCCTGCTCGCCCTGCCCCGCGGAGACCGAGCCCCCGGCGGCAGCCGCCGCCTGCGCCGCGCAGAACAGCCCGAGCCCTCGCCCGTAGCGCGTCTCGAGGCGCTGCTTGGCGCGGGCCTGCGCCTCGGCGGCGAAGACGTCGTCACGGGCCTCGGCGGGCACGACCGGCCCGCCGTCCGAGAGGACCACGCTCGCGCTGCGCCCATCGACCTCGATGCGCACACGGACCAGGCCGCCGGCGCGCGAGTACTGCACCGCGTTGGCCAGGAGGTTGTCCATGGCGCGGCCGAGAAGCTCGTCGTGCGCGCGCACGAGCGGGCTCTCGCCGTCGGGCTCGAGCTCGACCCCGACGCTCGCGGCGAGCGCGTGGGGCAGGATGCGCGAGACCGCGCCGGCCACCAGGGTGCGCAGCGCGACGACGCTCGGCGCCGGGGCCGCCGACGCGATCGCGACGCCGATGACATCGAGGTTGGCGACGAGCCGCTCGATGGACGAGCAGGCCAGCGCGGCGTCGCCGAGCGCCTCGTCCAGGTCGCCCGCGTCGGCGCCGAGCAGACCGCGGACGTAGTTGAGGTTGGTCAGCGCGATCGCGAGGGGGTTGCGCAGATCATGGGCCATCAGCGACATCATGTCGGCGATCGCTTCGTTCGCGATGGGAGGACGGCGCGCCATCTGAAAACTCGGGCGATCCTACCTCGACTCGGACCCCGGCGGGACGCGAGCTTCACCCCAGGGCGCCACGACCTCCCCCTGCCCGCGCTCGGCCACCCGTGCGGCCACCAGGCTGAGCACCGTCCGGCGCCGGTCGTCGACGTCGGAGATCTCGCGCTCGCCCACGCACCAGTCGACCGCGGCGCCGCGCCGCCCCTGCGCGAGCGCGGCGTCGTGGTCGTACGAGTGCAGCCCCTCGACGAGCTTCGTCGGGAAGCGACGCACCTCCTGCACGCGCGAGAGGAGCCGGTCGAGCGAGCGAGGCTCGGGCCGCTCGTGCATCGCCCCACGGTTGTCGGCGAGCCAGACGTGCCCGTCGGCTGCGATGAGCGCGTCGTGACGTCGCACCGCGCCCGCCAGGTAGTCGAGCACGACCGTCTCGACCCACGCGACGCCGCGCACCTCGTCGCCGTCGCCGCCGCGCGCCCAGCCGCGCGCCGACGCTGCGTCGGGGCCGTCGGGCCAGTCGACGCGCCGCCCCGCGGGGCGATCGACGACCACCGCGCGCACCCGGCCATCGCCGAGCGCCAGAGCCTCCGCGTCGAGCCAGCCGTGGGTGAAGGGGTCACCGCGCCCCGCGGCGAGGAGATCGCCGAGGCCCAGGCGCCGAAGCTCGGTGTGCGGGACGTGGTCGACGCCGAGGCGCGAGGCGAGCTGCGCGAACGCGAGGTGCGAGCGCCAGCCGATGGGGTCGCTGCGGGTCGCGACGTGCACGACGACGTCGCGGGGCGACGAGCCCCCGACCCAGCCGAACGCCCCGACGTCCACGGGCGCACGGATGCGCCGCAGCCACACGAGCGGCGACTCGTCTTCGTCGGCGCGCACCGTCGCGCAGAGCAGCGAGAGCCCGAGCGCGAGGGCCAGCCGCCTCACGCCCCGATCCGATCGCTCCAGAACCGGTGCAGCGCCGCGCCGAGCGCGTCGGGGCGCTCGAGCGGCGCGGTGTGGGTGCCGCCCTCGAGCACGCAGAGCTCCGCGCCCGGGATGCCGGCGGCGAGCTCCTCGCTGAGCCGCGCGGGCGTGAAGGTGTCGCGGCTGCCGGCCACCACGAGCGTCGGCACCCGGACGTGCGGGAGCAGGTCGGCCGCGGAGTGCTCGCCGGCCGCCCGCAGCATGGCGAGGAACAGCGGCAGGTCGACGTGCGTGGCGTGCTCGAGGTAGGGGCGCATGTCGCCCGGGCGCAGGCTGCGCGCGTCGACCTCGCCCGACCAGAGCGTGAACTTGAGCGCCATCTCGGGAGGCACGCGGCTCCAGAGAGCGCGCGCGACCCCAGGGCGCGCCGACGCGAGGCGCAAGAGCTTGGGCACCCAGCCGGTCAGGGCGTCGGTGCCGTGGAACGTCTCGAGCACGCGGCCGTGGCTGCCGCAGAGCAGCACGAGGCCCGCCACCCGGTCGGGGCGGGCGCGGTAGGCCTCGAGCACGACCTGCACGCCCATCGAGTGACCGACGAGCACGACCGGCGGATCGCCGAGCGCCCGGCGGACGTGGTCGAGGTCGTCGGCGTGCGCGGGGATGTCGATGCGCGCGGCGTCCTTCGGCGACCCCGAGCGCCCGTGGCCGCGGTAGTGCCAGTGCGCGACCGGGCCGCGCGCGGCGCGCTCCGGCCACAGGTACTTCCAGACGTAGCCGTCGCAGAGGATGCCGTCGGTGAACAGCACCGTCGGACCGTCGCCACGGCCGGCCTGCCGCACGTACAGCCGCGTGCCGTCGCCCGCCGAGACGAACGACTCGGCGGTGGGCAGCGGGTCGGGGGCCGCGGACGTCAGGCGCCGGGGCCCGATTCCGCGTCGTCGTCGCCGAGGTCGTCGACGCTGGGGAGCTTCTTGATGTCGGCGCGCGCGAGCTTCCACGCGCGCTGCACGATCCACGACAGCGAGCGGTCGAGCCGCGCGGCCTCGTCCTTGATCTCCTCGAGCATCGACTCCGGGAAGTAGAGGCTCTGCTTGCGCTTGTCCGACTTCACTGCGCCCTCGGCGGGCGTCTTTGCGTCTTTTTCGCCGCTCATGGTCAACGAGGCCTCCCGAAGCCGATTCCCACCCGCGCGCTCGAGCCGCTGCGCGTACCGGGACAATCTACCCTGGCCCCCCCCTCCGTCAATCGGATCGGGGCCCCACCGGGCGCCCCTGCTACGCTCCCCCACCCTCTCCCCGATGCGCCTCCGCGACGTCCTCCGACGCTCCGCTCTCGTCGCCGTCGCGTTCGCCGGCGGCGCGTGCGCGGCTGGCTTCGCGAGCGCGACCTCGCGCGGCGAGAGCCCCTACGCGCTGTTCGGCCAGCTGGCGCGGGTGCTGGTGCTCGTCGAGAACGAGTACGTCGACCCGGTGGACCGCGCCCGGCTGCTCGACGGCGCCGTGCGCGGCATGGTCGCCGAGCTCGACCCCCACTCGTCGTACATGACGCCCGACGAGTACCGCGCCTTCCGCTCCGACACCGAGGGGCACTTCGGCGGCATCGGCGTCGAGGTCGATCTGCGCGACGGCGTCATCACCGTGGTCGCGCCCATCGAGGGGGCTCCGGCGGCGCGCGCCGGCATCCTCCCCGGCGACCGCGTCGTGTCGGTCGAGGGCGTGGGGATGATGGGCGAGGCGCTCGACAAGCTCGTGGTCAAGCTGCGCGGCGCGCCCGGCACGCACGTGCACCTCGGCGTGCGACGCGCGGGCGTCGAGCGCACGCTGCGCTTCGAGCTCGTGCGCGAGGAGGTGCGCGTCGCGAGCGTCGCGGCCAAGCGGCTCGACGGCGACGTCGCGTACGTCCGCATCAAGCAGTTTCAGCGCGGCACGCACGACGAGCTGCTCGCGCAGCTCGCCGAGGTGCGCGCCGCCGCGCGCGCCCCGCTCGCGGGCGTGGTCCTCGATCTCCGCACCAACCCGGGCGGGCTCGTCGACGAGGCCGCCGCCGTCGCCGACGAGGTCCTCGAAGGGGGGACGATCTACTCGACCCGGCGCCGCGGACAGGTCGTCGACGAGGTGGTCGCGCACCGAGGCGGCGCGCTCGCGGGGCTGCCGGCGGTCGTGCTCGTCGACGCCTACAGCGCCAGCGCGGCCGAGCTGGTCGCGGGGGCGTTGCAGGACGCCCGCCGCGCGACGGTGGTCGGGGGCGCGACGTTCGGAAAGGGCTCGGTGCAGACCATCGTCGAGCTTCCGGGCGGCGCGGGGATGCGCCTCACGACGATGCGCTACTACACGCCCGCCGGGCGCTCGCTCCAGGCCGAGGGCGTGAAGCCCGACGTGCCGGTGGCAAGCGCCGCGGCCGGCGAGCCCGACCCGGTGGTGCGCGAGCGCGACCTCGATCACCACTTGCAGAGCGAGGCCGCCTCGGAGGTCGACTCGCCGCGCGCCCCCGCGCCTGCCCGCGTCGCGCCCGTGCGCGAGATCCCGGCCAACCCGGTCGGCGGCAACGACGCCGTGCTCGAGCGCGGCTACACGCTCGTGCGCGCAGCGGTCGCTCCGCGCTGAGCCCGACGATCGACCGCCGCTCCGCGCTGAACGCGGAGCGTCAACCGCGCGCGGCGGTCGCTCCGGCGCGCAGCCCGGCGCGCGCAGCGGCGAGCACCGTGCGCGGCGCGTCGGCGACGCACTCGCCCGCGGCGAGCAGCCACGCCCCTGCGGCGCCTTCGACTCGACCCGAGGCGTCGAGCGCGACGCCCGCGCGCTCGAGCCAGGAGCCTCCGCGCGCGGTGGACCAGGCGAGCGCCTCGCCCGCCATACCCCAGGCCGCCGACGCCTCGACCAGCGCCCTGCCCCCGACCCGGAGGGGCGCGGGAGCGTCGAGCGTGAGCACGAAGGGGGCGCGCGTCTCGTAGCGCGGCTCGCCGTCGTCGCCGAGCGGCGCCGCGGCGCCGAGCGCGAGCCCGCCGCCCACGAGCCCGCCGACCGCGAGCACCACGGCGTCGGCCTCGAGCGCCGAGCCATCGGCGCACGTCACGCGAC
>CAITLX010000773.1 GCA_903893335.1 uncultured delta proteobacterium
GGCTGGTGATCCAGGTGGGCGCGCTGGCGCTGACTGTGGTGGTTCTGCTGGCGCTCGCGGCTCGCGGCAACGAGATCGCCGCGGCGGGTTCTGCCGCCTCGCCGCCGGCCCCGGGTTCTGTCGCCTCGCCGCCGGCCCCCGTCCGCGCCTCGGCGCCTGTCCCGGCGCCCGTGCCTGCGTTCGACGCGGTGCCGATGGCCGACCGCTGGGCGCCGATCGAGGTCGATACCTCGCAGCCTGTGCGGCCCCTGCGCAGCCGCCCGCCGGCGCACGAGCAGGTCGAGTCTCCCGCGTTCGGCGCCTGGCTGGCGGCGCTCACGCTGCCCGGCGTGGTGCTGCTGCTCGGCGCCGCCGTGACCGTCGGCGTCAACCTCTTCGCGGGCGAAACGGGGCAGATCCCGATGCTCGGACCGGTCCCGCTCGCCACCATCGGGGGTGGGCTGTCGGCGGTGGGCCTGGGCTGGGGGCTCCTGCGCGCGTGGAGGCTCTTTTTCTGAGCGGGGCTTGACAGGGTGGCCGGCGTGATACATGTATCACGGCGTGACACAGAAGAGTTCGACCCCCGACGACACCTCTCCGGCCTCCGACGCCCGCCCGGCAGCGGGTGAGCCCGCGGCCCGCAAGGAGCGGGTGCTGCACACGCGCATCCCGGCGGTGCTCGAGGCGGAGCTCAAGCGCTTCGCCGAGAACATGCGCGTGCCGGTCTCGAACCTCGTGCGCTCGATCCTCGAGGACGCGCTCGAGGTGGCCGACCTGGCCGGCGATCGCGTCGAGGCGGGTCTGCGCGGCGCCGCGCAGCAGGTGGCGCGCGAGCGCGGGGTCATCCGCGAGCGCCTGCGTCGGCTCGATCCGCTCGAGGGCGTGCTCGCCTTCCAGGCCATCGTGCTGGCGCAGCCCGCGGCGTGCGCGCGCTGCGGCGTCGAGCTGCTCGACGGCGCCGACGCGTGGCTCGGCATCACCCAGACGCAGGGAGCGCGCATCATCGTGTGCGGCTCTTGCACGCCGCACCGCGGCGTCTCGAACGACCGTCGGTCCCGCGGGACCGACCCACAGGAGGGCGAGTCATGAACCAGGAAATCAAGCAGACGACCACCGAGCAGAACCCGGCCGACGCGCGTCGCGAGGCCGTCGTCGACAGCCTCGTGAGCCTCGGCTCCGTCTGGGCGCGCTACGGCCTCTCGGTCGGCCGGCAGGCGCTCGAGACGAGCGCCAAGACGCTCGAGTCCACCGCCAAGGTGCTCGGCGCCATCGCCGAGAGCATGGAGATCAAGCGCGAGGCCGAGCGCGCGGCGACCCCGGCGGCCAGCGTGCCGGCGGAGCCGACGACGATCGACGCTCCGAAGTCGGACGGCTGAGCGCGCGCGTCAGGGGGTGCGCGAGGGGGCGGGGCCGTTGCCCCACACCACCGCGCGCCCCTCGATGCACGCGAACGCGCGGCCGGAGTTGGCGGCGGTGCACGCCGTCGGCTCCGCGCGCGCGGCTCCTGCGTCGCCGCGCAGGTCGGCCAGGTGCCACGCGCGGCCGTCGAAGAGCGCGACGCTCGGGCCGAGGCCGAGCGCGATCGCCCGGCCATCGGGGGATCGCGCGGCGCCGCGCGCGACGGGGGTCGCGCTGCCCGCAGCGGCCAGCCCACGCCGCGCCGTGGCGCGCTCCGGGGCCACGAGCCACACGGCTCCGGACGCGAGGACCTCGAGGCCGCCGGCGCCCCACGAGAGCGGCGTCACAGCGGCGCGCGCAGCGGTGCAGCCGGGAAGAGCCTCGAAGGGCAGCTCGACGTCGGGCGACGCAGCGCCGTCAGACAGTGTAAAACGCAGCGCGCCGGGCCCGCGGCAGCCGGACGTCGCGCCGACGAGCCGACGCGCGCCGTCGGGAGAGGCGACCTCGTCGCCGAGAGGGGCGGCATCGGGAGCGGGCGCGAGGCCGTGCTCGTCGAGCGCCTGCGTGCCCGACGCGGTGCGGACGAACAGCGTGCCGTGCTCGTCGAACGCGAGCGGGCTCCACGCGGGGGCCGTGGTCGCGGGGAGATCGAGATCGGCCGAGCGGTGAAGGCGCGGCGCGAACGTGGGCGCGACTCGACCGAGCGCGCGCGCGACGTCGGCGGGGGGGGGCGCGCCGACGCGACCGCGCCAGGGCGTGCGCGCCGCCACCGCGAGCGCGCGCA
>CAITLX010000774.1 GCA_903893335.1 uncultured delta proteobacterium
CGCCGGCGCCCGACGCTGCGACGGCGACCGGCCCCGGGGTCGCTGCGTCGCCCTCGCCCGCCCCCCGCGCCCCCTCCGAGCCCGCCGCGCCCACCCAGCGCCCGCCCGCGGGCGAGGCGCAGGCCCCGGTCATCCCGTCCCCGTCCAAGGCGCCGACCATCGTCGTCCCCGCGCCGGCAGAGGAGCCCCCCGCCGCCATCCCCGAGCCGGTCGGTGGCCGCGCGCCGCGCATGGTCGCGCTCACCCTGCTCGACGGCACGACGCTGCGCCTCCCGGCCGCGCGCCGCCGCCGCGCGGTCGCGTCGCTCGCGCGCCCGCACGAGCCCTCCGCGCCTGTGCCCGACGGCGAGCACGATCAACTCACCGCGCGCGACCTCGTCGCCGCGCTGCGCGCCGCGAGCCAGGGCGCCGACGCGAGCGAGGTGCTCGACGACGTCCGCTGGGAGCGCCTCTTCGCCGCGCTGCTCAGCGTGCTGCTGCGCAAGCACCTCATCGCCGACTGGGAGTTCGTCGAGGAGATGCGGAAGCGCTGAGGCTAGGTCTCGGCCGAGATGCGCAAGCGCTGAGGCTCGGTCGAAAGCTACCGCACCGCGCCCGACGCGCGCAGAGCGGCGATGCGCGCCTCGTCGAGGCCCGCGTCGCGCAGGATGGCGTCGGTGTCGCGGCCCGGCTCGGGCGCCGGGGTGAGCTCCGCGTCGCGGGGCGTCACGGGCGTACGTAGCTGGCGTCCGCCGCCGACCCCGCCGGGCACGTCGACGAACACGCCGCGCGCCACGAGGTGCGCGTCGGCCTCGAGCTCGTCGGGGCGCAGCACCGGCTCGAGGCAGCAGTCGTGCTCGCGCGCGAACGCCTCCCACTCGTCGCGCGTGCGCGACGCGAAGATGCCCGCGAGCCGGGCCTGCAGCGCCGCCTGGTGCGGACCTGGCGCGAGCGCCGACATCTCGGGTTCGAGCCCCACCGCGACGCAGAACGTCGTCCAGAACTTCGGCTCGAGCGCGCCGAGCGCCACCGACCCGCCGTCGCTCGTGGCGTAGGCCCGGTAGGGCGCGATGCCGCCGGTGAGGATGTCGTCGCCGCGAGCCGGCACCACCCCGCCGAGGAGGTTGCCCAGCCCATGCGACGCGAACGCCATCGCCGACTCGGCCAGCGACACGTCGAGCACGGCCCCCTCGCCCGTGCGGTCGCGCGCCGCGAGGGCCGCGAGGATCGCGATGACGGCGAAGAGCCCGCCCCCGACGTCGGCGACCTGGAAGCCGGGCACCTGCGGCGGCCCGTCGGCCGGCCCGTGCAGCCCGAGCACGCCGGCGCGCGCGAGGTAGTCGAGGTCGTGGCCGGCGCGCTGCGCGAGCGGCCCGGTCTGGCCGTAGCCCGAGAGCGCGCACACCACGAGGCGGGGGTTCTTCGCGCGCAGCACGTCGTGGCCGAGGCCGAGCCGCGCGAGCACGCCGGGCCGGAACTGCTCGAACAGCACGTCGTAGCGAGCCACGAGGTCGAGCACGAGATCGCGCCCCTCGGGGCGCTTGAGATCGACGACCATCGAGCGCTTGCCGCGGTTGAGCGTCGCGAACGCGCCCGACATGCCCGACGGGCTCGGGGGGATGGCGCGCAGGTAGTCGCCGACGCCCGGGTCCTCGACCCGGTCGACGGTGGCGCCGAGATCGGCGAGCACCATCGTCGCGAACGGCCCCGGGATGAGGCGCGAGAGATCGAGCACACGCAGGCCTTCGAGCGGACGCGTCATGGGCACCTCCAGATGGCGAAAAGCCCCCTCTGCCAGCGGGCAAAGGGGGCCTCTCGTCGGGTCGCGCCGCGCGAGCGGCGCGCGTCGCGGATCAGAGCGCGAAGAGCTTGTTGAGCTTCATCGCGAGCATCTGGTTGCCCTGGACCTTCAGCTTGCCCGCGAAGAACAGCTGCATGCCGTTGGCCTGCGGGTTCTCCTGGAGCTTCTGGAAGTCGGGCTCGGCGATGGTGATGGTGCAGTCCGCGCCGGCCTTCTCGCCCGCCTCACAGGAGGGGCCGGTCGCCGACACGTCGATGAACCACGAGCCGGCGCCCGTGATGTTGAGCTGGTACTTCGCGCCGATCGCCTTCGCCTCTTCGGGCTTCGCGACCATGGCGGCAGGCAGCACTTCATTGAACAGCTTCGTGATGTCGACAGCCATCGTGGGCCTCCGTGCAAACTGAATGGTGATTCAGAACTGGGGCGACCTTAAACCGCGCCTTGCCAGCCGCGTCAAGCGGTCCTCCCGCCGATCGGGGTGGGCCTCGGCGAGTGGCCTCGGCCCTCGCCAGGCGCGGGCGAGCGGGAGCCAGCCCCCCGCCGCGCTCGAGCGGCCTCGGGGAGGGCGCCCCGGGCGAGGAGATTGACCTGACCCTCCGCAGCGTGTAGGTTCTTCCGCTCGCGACAAACGACGGTCGCCTCACCCGGAGCTTACCCCATGCGACGAACTGGTTTCCTCGGTCTTTCTCTCGTGACCCTCCTCGTGGGCGCGGCCTGTGCAATGGGCTGCAGCTCCTCTGACTCGGCGGCCCCCGCGGCCACGGGCGGCACCGGCGGCACGGCCGGCACCGGCGGAACGGGCGGCACCGGCGGCACGGGCGGTACGGGCGGCAGCGATGCCTCGACCGACGCGACCGGCGACGGCAGCACCACCGTCACCTGCGGCACCAACACCTGCGACGGCGCGAAGATCCTCGTCGTCGACCTGCCCGGCTGCTGCGCCGGCGACGGCAACGCCAACTGCGGCCTCGACGTGACGACGGCGGCGGCGACGCTCCAGTCGTTCGGCGTCAACCTCCCCCTCACGGGCTGCTACGAGCTCAACCAGCCGGGCGCGGACGACGCGACCTGCGCTGACTACACCGTCAACGTCGCCGGCCAGGACCTCAGCTTCAAGGGCTGCTGCCGCCCCGTCGGCAAGTGCGGCTACCACGCGTCGCTCGCCATCCCGGGCGTCTCGGACAACGGTCCGGACTTCGGCTGCGTCGACGGCACGCCGGTCCTCGACGGCGGCACCCTCGCGGACTGCACCCCCGCTGGCGGCGACGCCGGCGCGGACGCCGCCGCGGAGTGATCGCACGCGCCGCTCACGCGGCGCACGCGGTCTGAACGACGCCCTCTCGCCTCACGGCGAGGGGGCGTTCTTCTTTTGTCCCGCAGGGCCGAGGCGAAGCGCGCGACCCCGGGCGCAGACCCCGATTGATTCGCGCGGCAGCCAGGCGGCGCCCGCTCGCAGCCCCGGCTTGATTCGCGGGGCAGCCAGGCGGCGCCCTCACCCAGCCCCGGCTTGAAAGCCGGGGCTGGCGGGAGATCGATCGGGTCAGCCCCGCGCCAACCGCGCGCGGTGCGTCGCGACCCAGGGGGCCAGGCGCGCCGCGTCTTCGCTCGTGGCTCCCACGGCGGCGCCGGCGCCGGCCTCGAGCCGCGCGACCGCGATGGCGACCGAGGCTGCGAGCGCCTCGATGTCCCCCTCGGGCACGTCGCGGTAGCCGAGCAGGCTGTCCTTGTGCCGGTCGAGGAAGCCGGTGTCGTAGCGACCGGCGACGAAGTCGGGGTGCTCGAAGAGCTTCTCGTGGAACGAGAGGTTGGTGCGGATGCCGGTGACGACGTACTCGCCGAGCGCGCGGCGCATGCGCGCGATGGCCTGTGCGCGGTCGGGGGCCCAGACGCTCAGCTTCGACACGAGCGGGTCGTAGAAGCTCGACACGACGCTGCCGGGGTAGGCGCCGCCGTCGTCGCGGATGCCGGGGCCCGCGGGGGGGCGGATCTGCTGGATGGTGCCGGGGCTCGGGAGAAAACCGCTCGCAGGGTCCTCGGCGTAGATGCGGCACTCGATCGCCGCGCCGCGGCGCGTGACCTGCTCCTGCGTGAACGCGAGAGGCTCGCCCGCGGCGATGCGGACCATCTCGCGCACGAGATCGACGCCCGTCACCCACTCGGTGACCGGGTGCTCGACCTGCAAGCGGGTGTTCATCTCGAGGAAGTAGAAGCTGCCGTCGTCGGCGAGCAGGAACTCGAACGTGCCGGCGGAGTGGTAGCCGACGGCCTTCGCGCCGCGCACGGCGACGTCGCCCATCTGGCGGACGAGGTCGGGGGTGGCCACCGGGCAGGGCGTCTCCTCGACGACCTTCTGGTGGCGGCGCTGGATCGAGCAGTCGCGCTCGAAGAGGTGCACGACGTTGCCGAAGCGGTCGCCGAGCACCTGGATCTCGACGTGGCGCGGCTTCACGATCGCCTTCTCGAGGTAGACGGTGTCGTCGCCGAACGACTTCTTCGAGATGCTGCGCGCGCTCTCCCACGCGGCGGCGAGGTCGGCGCGCTTCTCGACCAGGCGCATGCCCTTGCCGCCGCCGCCCGAGGCCGCCTTGAGCATGACGGGGTAGCCGATGCGCTCGGCGGTCGCGAGCGCCTCGTCGACCGAGCCTGCCGGTCCGCCGGGCACGATGGGCACGCCTGCCTCGGCCATCTTCGCGCGCGCGGCGGGCTTGGAGCCCATGGCGCGCATGGCCGAGGCCGGAGGCCCGATGAACACGATGCCCGCCTGCTCGCAGGCCTCGGGCAGCGCCGGGTTCTCCGAGAGGAAGCCGTAGCCGGGGTGGATGGCGTCGGCGCCGGCGAGCTTGGCCGCAGCGATGACCTTGTCGATGCGCAGGTAGCTCTCGGCCGACGCGGCGGGGCCGATGGGGTAGGCCTCGTCGGCGACGCGCACGTGCAGCGACGCCCGATCGGGCTCGCTGTACACGGCGACCACGCCGATGCCCATCTCGTGGAGCGTGCGCGCGATGCGGACTGCGATTTCGCCCCGGTTGGCGATGAGTACCTTACGGAACATCGACGGGCGGGCGTAGCACGGGCCCAGGGGTCAGGGAAGCGCCACCCGCGTCGAGGCCAGGAAGGCGTCGTCGACGCGGCGCAGCAGGGCCGCGAACGCGACGTAGGCGTCGGGGGGCACCGTGCCGGTCGGCAGCGAGAGCGTGAAGGTCTCGTCGAGCGCGCCGTCGGCCACCGCGCCCGTGCGCGCGGCGTCGAGCCGTGCGTCGTGGGCGTCGAGCGGGTCGGCGGCGCGGGCGACGCGCGCTCCGGCGGGGAGCACCACGCGCCGGTGCACCTGGTAGCGGGCGCCGCGCGCGATGGCGAGCGCGCTGGTGCGGTCGGCGCGGGAGGCGAAGATCGTCGCGAGCGTCGAGACGCCGCCGTGGGGGAAGACGAAGTGCAGCGGCTCGATGCCCGGCAGCCGCAGACCGCCCGCCTCGCGCTCGGCGAAGCCCGCGACGTCGACCTCGGCGTGCAGCGAGACCTCCCACGAGCCCTCGGCCGACGCGAGCGACACCGAGCGCACGCTCGCCCAGGGGAGCCACGCGAGCACCGCGCCGCGCAGGAGCGCCTCGCGATCGGCGCCGACGACCCGCTCGAACGCGTCGGCGAGCCCCTGCGCGGCCCGGCCACGCAGCACGAGATCGAGCGTTCCGCGCGCGTCCCCCTTCGCGTCGAGCGTGAGGGCACGTCGACGTCGTCGCGCGCGTCCGCGGCGCTCGCGCCGCCGACGGTGACGATCTCGCCGCGGGTGGTCATCGCGGGGCGGCCGACGATCTCGGGGCTCACGCGCCCCGCGGGCAACGGCGGCCCCTCGACGTCGAGGTCGAGCCACACGTCGCCACCCGGCGTGTGCGCGACGACGAGCGGCGCGTCGAACCGGCCGAAGTGGGGCACGAACCTCGGGTCGGCCGACCAGGGGTCGCGCTCGGCGACGACGAGCTCGGCCGGGATGCCGAGCTCGCGCAGCGCGCGCCACGCGAGCCAGGCGCGGCTGCCCTGCCCCAGCTCGAGCGCGGCGCGCGCGCCGTTGGCGCCGCCGAGCGACGCGACGGCGCCCATGGCGTCCGAGAGCGGGAGCCCGACGACGACGCGCACCGCTCGCCCCACGGCCGCGACGACGGCGTCGATGCGCTCGCGCTCTTCGCCGGGCTTGGCCCGCGCACCGAGCGTCTCGCGCACCCAGCGAGCGACGCGCGGATCGTGCTCGTCGAGCGCGGCGATCGCCTGGCCGACCGCGGCTCCGACCTCGCGCCAGCCGAGCGTCCCGAAGCTGACGGCGACGTCGCGGTCCATGCGCGGCACGCCCCCCTCGACGGGGCGCGCTGCGGCGTCGCGCAGGTGCCAGGTGGTCACGACGGCGTCGCCGTCGGCTCGCTCGACCGGGGCGCCGAGCCGCGCGTGGGCCGAGATCGACAGCGCGAGCGACGCCGGGCGCCGCAGCTCGATCGTCGCGTCGGCGATGCTCGTGCGCTCGGGCATCAGGTCGAGCGTGTCGACGACGAGCTGGCCCGCGACGTCGGGCAGCGCGAAGCCCTCGACCACCTGCTCGACGTAGTCCCCCTTCTCGAGCTGCGCGAGGTCGGCGTGCGCCTGCTGCGCGTAGCCCGGCCGGTCGGGCTCGACCGTGCGCCCGTCGCGCTTGTGCACGCGGCGCCGGAGGATGCGCGCCGCGTCGCGCCCCTGCACGATCGCGCCCATGGGTCGCACGCCGTCCTCGACGTCGGTCGTGCCCGACACCCGGCGCACGTCGTGCACCCACCAGTGCAACAGCCCGGCGCGGTCGAGGTCGTAGTGCTCGGAGTGCGTGAGCACGACCGTCGCGGCGCCGTGCGCGCCGGGGTGCGCGCGGTCGGCGTCGACCAGCCGGCGACCGAGCACCTCGAGGTCGCGCGCGGGGTCGGCCCCGAGCGCGTGGGCGAGCGGCGCGATCGCGCCGGGCGCGTCGTGCGCGCTCGCGGCCAGCGCGGCGACCCGGCGACGAAGCTCGTCGGGCGCCGAGACGAGCAGCCCGAGGGTCGAGAGCGTGCGCTCGCCCGGCGCCATGGCCTCGAGCACGCGCAGGGCTCCGGCCACGTCCCCCTTCGCCACGCGCTGGCCCAGCTCGCGACCGAGCAGCATCGTGGGCGATGCGTGCAGCTCGCGCAG
>CAITLX010000775.1 GCA_903893335.1 uncultured delta proteobacterium
GCGCGACATCGGCGACGGGCCCGAGACCTACCACGGCTCGCCGATCCTCGGCATGGGCGACAAGGTCCCCGGTCAGCTCGCGATCCACACCGCGCGCATCCTCGTCGGCGCCGACTACGTCGTGACGTCCAACCTCTCGGTCGGCGCGCGCGCCGGCTTCGCGTTCGGCGGCGGCCCGCAGGCCGACACCGACAGCCACGGCTTCCTGCCGCTGCACGCCGAGGCGCGCGCGAGCTGGTTCTTCGGCAAGGACCCCTTCACGCGCATCGGCGCGCGCCCCTTCGTCTTCGTCGCAGCCGGCGCGGCGCAGGTCGACTCGCGCTTCACGACCTACGTGCAGGACGACGGCAGCAACACGGGCCAGGCGGGCAACCCCACCACGGAGCCGCAGCAGCTCACCGTCTGGAAAAAGATGGGCCAGAGCTTCGGCGCGCTCGGCGGCGGCCTCATGTGGGCCACGAGCCCGCACGCCGGCTTCGTCGCCGACGTGAAGCTCATGCGCATGCTCCCCTCGGTCGGCACCGTGCTCGCGCCGTCGGTCGGCTACGCCTTCGCGCTCTGAGAGGTCGGCCGCGGGCCTTCGCGCTCTGACGGTCGCGGCTGGGCCTTCGCGCTCTGACGGTCGCGGCTGGGCCTTCGCGCTCTGACGACCGGCGGCAAGCGACTCGGGGCGAAAAGACGACGGCCCGGGTACCGCGAGGCACCCGGGCCGGTCTCTGTTCATCGACCGCGGCGCGAGCGCCGCGTCGCTCGGCTCACTGGCCGGCGAGCTTCTCGACGCGATCGACGAGCTCCTTCGGGAACACGCCCTGGCCGAGGCGCTTGCGCACGTCGACGAAGAGCTTGCGCCAGGTCTCGATCTGCTCGGCGGTCGGCGTGACGACCTTCTTGCTCGCCTTGAGCTTCTCGTAGGCCGCGTCGTCTGCGTCGCGGATGCGCTTGGTGAGCGCAGCGCCCGCCTTCGCGCCCGTATCGACGAGGATCGCCTTGAACTCCGGCGACAGCGAGCCGAGGCGCTGGTTGGTGAGCACGAGCGCACCGATGGCCGCGCCCGACACGTTCGAGTTGATGGCGTCGAGCTTCGAGGCCCACTGAAGCTGCTGGGCCACGAGCGACGGCACGGTGACGATGTTGACGTTGCCGTTGGTCAGGTTCGGCAGGACCATCGGCACGCTCAGCGGCGTCGGCGTGACGCCGCCGATGACCTGGAACACGACCGGCATCACCGAGTCGTCGGTCCACATGTACGGCTTCTGCCCCTTGAAGTCCTCGGGCGAGACGACGCCGGACGTGTTGCCGTCCTTGTCCTTCAGCCCGTACGACATCGTGTGCGCGAGCCCGACGTCGCCCCAGCCCGCGAGGGTGAAGCCCGCCGCCGTGAGCCCGCCCTCGAACTCGCCCTTCAGCGCGTCGCGCGCCTTGTCGAGCGTCGGCCAGTCACGGAACAGCCCCGGCATCTGCAAGACGAGGATCGGCTTGTAGATCTTCGACAGGCCGACCGCCGTGATGGCGGCGCCGTCGAGCTGGCCGCTCTTCATCTTGTCGACCATCGAGCCTTCGTCGCCCTGCTGGCCATTCCAGTAGAAGCGGATGTCGAGGGCCTTGTCCGTCTTCTTGCAGACGGCGTTGTGCCAGGTCGTGAAGACCTTGCCCCACGGGCTCTGCGCCGGCGCGAGGGTGCCGATCTTCACCGTCTCGACCTTGAGGCCCTCGGGGGGGTCCTTGCACAGGTCCTCTCCCTCCTTGCCATCTTCGGCGCGGGCGGCGGACGGGGCCAACAGCGCGGCCGAGGCCGCCAACATCACGAGCGTTCGTCGAAGCATACGAGAAAACCTCCCGGGACTGTTCGACGGACCAGGCCGCCGATCGAAGCAACGGAGACGCAACGTACTGGAAATGGGGGGGCGGTGTCTCGGCAACTTTGAGGCCCCCCAAGGGCGCGCGTCGTGCGAACATGACCCACGACCTTCCGCGTCACGCCAGACCGCGAAAACGTCGAACTGCGCGTGCGCGACGCATCCCTCCCCCCCGTCCCCCCCGACCCCGAGCGGTTCCACGGTGCGCTCGAGCGGGCGCTGGTCGACGACCTCGAGTCGCGCGCGCTGCCCGCGCAGCTCGGGCTGCTGGTCACGCTCGTCTTCGTCGCGCTCGTGCTCGGCGACGCGCTCGCGCAGCCCTCGGTGCGCGGCATCGGCATCGCGCTGGTGGCCGTGGTCGTCGTCCGGCTCGTGTTCGCGCTGGCCGCACGCCGCAGGCGAGGCGCTCCGACCGACCCGCTCGCGGCGCCCGGCCACGGGAGCGCCGCGAAGACGCGGCGCCGGCACCTGCGCTTCGTCGTCATGACGGGAGCCTTCGGCTGCGGCATGGGCGCGCTCACCTCGGTCGCCTACCCGTACCTGCCCCCCGACCGCGTCGCGCTGCTCTTCATGTGCCTCGCCGGCATGACGTCCGGCGCCGTGCTGAGCATGGGCGCGAGCCCGCGCGCCTACCTCGCCTACATCCTGCCGACCCTGCTGCCGCTCGGGGTGACTGCGGCGCTCGGCGGCAGAGGCCTCGCCGGCCAGCTCCTGCCGCTGATGGTCGCCCTCTACACTGCCACGCTCTTCATGCTCGCCCGCCACGAGCACGCGTTCCTCCGCGCCAACCTCCTGCTGCGCTTCGAGCTGCGCGACCTCGCGCTCCGCGACAGCCTCACGCAGCTGCGCAACCGTCGCTTCGTCGCCGAGATCATGAGAGCCGAGGGCACCCAGGCGCTGCGCGCGCACGAGGCTCGTGACCCGGCGGCCGGCCCGGCGACGAGCGTGCTCTCGCTGATGATGCTCGACCTCGACTGGTTCAAGAGCATCAACGACGCGCATGGCCACGAGGCCGGCGACGCCGTGCTGCGGCAAGCCGCCGACCGCCTGCGGGAGACCCTCCGCAAGCCCGACGTCGTCGCGCGATGGGGCGGCGAGGAGTTCGTCGTCATCACGCGCGAGACGAGCGCCGACGCCGTCGCGAAGCTCGCCACGCGGCTTCAGCGGCGCGTGGGAGAGCACCCGTTCCGCCTCGCGAGCGGCGAGCCCGTGCGGCTCACCTGCTCGATCGGGTACGCGGCCTTCCCGTTCCTCCCCGCGGCTCCGACGCGCGTCGGCTGGGAGCAGGCGCTCGCGCTCGCCGACCTCGGGCTCTACCGGGCCAAGCAGGCCGGCCGCAACCGCGTCGTCGCCGTGCTGCCGGGGCCGACGCCGTGGCCCGACCGCGCCGACGCGTTCGAGGCGGTCTGCGACGACCCGGACGACGCCGTCGCGAACGGCTGGATCGTGCTCGCAGCGTCGTCTCCCGATGGGCAGCCGACCGCGCCTCCCCAGCGCCGCTCCGCGCCGCCGGGCCCCTGAGCCTCGCTCGCCCGACCTCGCGCGCGAAACGCGTGCTACGAGACGCTCCCATGCTCGCCGTCGTGCACGAAGCCACGCCCGCCTTCGACGCGGCGCTCGCCCGCCTCCTCGGCCGCGGCGCCGCCGATCTCGACGCCGTCGAGCCCGCCGTCCGGGCCATCCTCGCCGACGTGCGCGCACGGGGCGACGCCGCGGTGCTCGACGCGACAGAGCGCTTCGACGGCCGGCGCCCCGAGGCTCTCTTCACGCGAACCTACGACGGCGCGGGCGCGCTCGCGCGCCTGCCCCGCGCGCTCGCCGACGCGCTCACCGAGGCCGCGGCGCGCATCGCCCGCTACCACGAGCGCCAGCGCACCGAGGGCTTTCGCTACACGGAGGACGGCGTCACGCTCGGGCTCCGCGTGCGCCCCGTCGCGCGCGCCGGCGTCTACGCCCCCGGCGGCAAGGCGCGCTACCCCTCGAGCGTCCTCATGGCAGCGGTGCCCGCCCGCGTGGCCGGCGTCGCCGACATCCTGCTCGCGACACCCGCGCCCGACGACCTCCTGCTCGCGGCCGCCCACCTGTCCGGCGTCACCGGCATCCTCGACGCAGGCGGCGCGCAGGCGATCGCAGCGCTGGCCTACGGCACGGCGACCGTCCCACGCGTCGACAAGATCGTGGGCCCCGGCAACCGCTACGTCGCGTGCGCCAAGCGCCTCGTCTTCGGCGACGTGGGCATCGACGGCATCGCGGGCCCGAGCGAGATCCTCGTGCTCGCCGACGCGACCGCCGACGCGTCGCTCGTCGCCGCCGATCTGCTCTCGCAGGCCGAGCACGACGAGGCGGCGTACCCGCTCTGCCTCACGACCGACGCCGCGCTCGCCGACCGCGTCGCGAAGGAAACCCAGCGCCAACTCGCGCAGTTGCCGCGCAGGTCGATCGCCGAGGCTTCGCTGCGGGCCAACGGCGTCGTGCTCGTCGTTGCGAGCCGCACACGCATGCTCACAATCGCCAATGATCTCGCGGTGGAGCACGTCGCTCTTCACGTCGAATCTCCCGACGAGGCCTTCGACGCCATCCCCGCGATCGGCGCAGCCTTCGTCGGCCACGCCACGCCCGAGGCCGCCGGCGACTACCTCGCGGGCCCCTCGCACGTCCTGCCCACCGGCGGCGCGGTGCGGTTCGGCTCGCCGCTCGGCGTGTGGGACTTCGTCGCTCGCACCTCCTACCTTCGCTACGATCCCGCCGCGCTCGAGCGCCAGGGCGCCGCCATCACGACGCTCGCGCGCGCCGAGGGCCTCGAGGCGCACGCCCGCGCCGTCGAGCAGCGCACCCGCCCGCAGCGCTGAGCCCCCGCGACGCAGAACCTCGCGCCTCACCCCGGCACCGCCGGTCGCGCCGCGCGTCTCGCCTTCGCCTCCTCCCAGCGACGCGGGACATCGCGCCTCACCCCCGCCAGGCGATTGCGTCGCGCGCCTCGCGTTCGCCTGTTCCCCGCCCGCAGAAAATTTGCTACGAGGATTCTTTGCCCCCGAGCGTGCAGTATGTGCGCCCGCGAGGCCGTTGTGGAGGACAGGCTAAATGAGCAGGGTTCGCATCGCCGGCATCTTCGTCGGCTCGCTGGTCGCGGTAGCTTCGTTCGGTTGCGCTCAGGAGCGTGACCCGATCAACCGCGTGCAGGCCAACGCGCTGGCGAAGAGCTTCTTCGTCGGCCAGAGCCTGCAGGATCCGACCGACGACCCGGAGTTCTACAAGCGCGACACCGTCGTGGACGTCGGCTACGGCGCCGGAGCCGACGGCCTGTTCACCTCGACGTACGCGCAGCCCGTCTCGCGCATCAAGTGGGAGATCGCCGAGGAGACGATCAACGCGCGCCTCTCCTACGAGCGCGTGAAGGGCTCCGACGGCAAGGGCAACGTCTTCGACGGCCTGACCCCGAAGGCGACCAACGACGGCCAGATCGTCGCCAGCTTCAGGATCCAGAGCCACTTCGACATCCGCCGCGACTACAACCCGCAGACGGGCGAGGAGCTCAACGTCGTGGCCGAGAACGGCAGCGACCGCCCCTGGTACGACCGCGAATACTTCCGCGTCGACTGGTCGCAGAACCTCGTCACCGACGCCTACGACTTCGACACCCTGTCGATGATGGGCATCTACGGCGGCATCCAGTACGAGCCGCTCAGCTACGCCGTGCTCGACCCGGCGAGCCCCGACGCGCCCCACTTCGACTCGGCGCAGAACTACTTCGACGTCACGACCAAGGCGTACGCCGTCCCGCAGCTGCTCGACCTCTCGTCGCTCGGCTGGGGCATCGACAAGTTCCCGGCGTGCATGCTCCCCGGCGAGTTCGGCGGCGGCACGCAGCCCTACGGCAACTGCAACCCGACCGAGATCACCCTCCGCCACTCGTTCCGTCGCGTCGTCGACAAGGACTACGAGCCGGCGAACGTCGACGGCGTCCGGTTCCAGGCGCTCGGCAACTTCACCACCGAGTACCGCGGCTACCAGCGCAACTACGGCATGCTCGACGACCAGTGGTTCCGCTTCGCGAGCCGCTACAACATCTGGGAGCGCAGCCACGCCTACGCCGACCCGGCGTCGATGTCGGGCCCCGTCGCCTGCGCGACCAAGGAGACGACCGAGGACCCGACCGGCGAGCCCACGGCCGACCCGAACCGCGACGCGAACGGCAACGGCACGTCCGACGAGTGCGAGGCCGTCGGCCCCGGCTCGCGCTGCGACATCTTCAACCGCAAGTGCACGCTGCCCTACACGCAGCGCAAGTCGGTCACCACCCCCTGGTACCTCTCGGGCGACACCAGCGAGACGCTCTTCGAGGCCACCAACTGGGCCGTGCAGGAGTGGGACCTCGCGATGAAGACCGCCGTGCAGACGGCGCGCCTCGACGAGTGCCGCAAGACCGGCGGCAGCGACTGCGACGCGACGTACCCGATGTACCGCGGCCAGCAGGACGACAACATGGAGGCCATGTCGATCTCGCGTGACCTCGACGCCTGCCTGCGCGCCAACGCCTGGAGCCTCGACGCGTGCCGCCAGGGCGCCCTCGACGCGGCCGCCCAAATTGCCGCCGAGCGCGGCGTCGCCGGCGACGCGAGCACCCTCGCCATCGGCACGGTGGTCGGCCTCGATCCGATGATCGTGCTCTGCCACAACCCGGTCCGCGGCGACGACTCCCCGGCCTGCGGCTCGGTCGGGACCGCCCCGCGCCTCGGCGACCTTCGCTACAACCTCGTGCTCAACATCCCCAAGCCGCAGCAGCCCTCGGCCTGGGGCATCATGGTCGACGGCGACGACCCGCTGACCGGCGAGAAGGTCGCGGCGAGCATCAACATCTGGACGCACGTCACCGACATCGCGTCGCAGACGCTCGTCGACCTCGTCCGCTACATCAACGGCGAGATCCCGATCGCCGACATCACCGACGGCAAGTACATCCAGGACTGGGCCACCGCCGCGCGCATCGGCAGCGGCACCGGCATGCCGACGATGAGCAAGGCCGACACCGACGGCCGCGTCGCGTCGGTCGCGGGGATGGACCCGGCGAAGTTCGCCCAGGCGATCGCCACGGCGAAGACGTCCGACGTCAAGGCCGTGCTCAAGAACATGCGCGCCCGCGTCGCCGACGTGGCCGCCAACGCCGGCGTCGCCTCGCCCGCCAACGCCAAGGTCACCGCGCTGATGAAGTCTGCGCGCGGCACCTCGACGGAGACGACGCTCCTCAACCCCGCGATGATGCAGCTCGCCGGCGTTCCGTCGTCGCTCCCCGTCTCGGGCGCCGTCGCCGACATCGTCTCGCCCTTCGGCCTCAACAACCCGAAGGTCCGCGCGGACATGAAGCGCATGCGCGAGAACGGCCTCGCGGCGCGCGGCATGTGCATCCTGAACGAGGGGCCCGAGCCCTCCGGCCTCACCGGCATCGCCGACGCGCTCGCCCGCAAGTTCCCCAAGGGCTCCGCCGAGTCGGCCACCGAGCGCACCGCGCGCTACCAGAAGCTCTTCCACTACATCCAGCGCAAGTACACCTACGCGGTCATCGCGCACGAGATGGGTCACTCGGTCGGCCTGCGCCACAACTTCGTGAGCAGCGCAGCTCCGATGTTCTACCGCCCGCAGTACTGGCAGCTTCGCACGAAGAACGGGACGGTCACCCGCCCGTGCACCGACGCCGTCACCGACGGCGCCAGCTGCGTCGGCCCGCGCTACTGGGACCCGATCACCGACGAAGAGCAGAACCAGCTCATCTGGATGTTCATGCAGTCGACGGTCATGGACTACCCGGGCGACGTGTCGCAGGACATGATCGGCCTCGGCGTCACCGACTTCGCCGCGGCGCGCTTCTACTACGGCGACGTCATCTCGACGTACACCTCGCCCGACTACGCTGACGGCAGCGCGATCGGCCAGGGCGTCACCGCAGCGACCGACACCTTCGGCGGCCTCGGCGGCGTGAAGTACTCGTTGAACGGCAACAACTTCCACTACTCGCAGCTGCAGAACAACTACAACCTGATCTCCAACTGCTACAACGTCACGCCCACCGCCCCCGCGACGTGGAACGCCGACATCGACGGCGTGTGGGACCAGGTCCTCGACGGCCAGATCGTCAGCGTCGATGGCCAGGCGACCAAGTGCCGCGAGCAGCAGGTCGATTACACCTCGTGGGGCCGCCTCCAGCCGGCCACGCCGAGCACCAACGGCCGCGGCATCGGGCCCAACGTCGACCAGAACGGCAACCTCCGCGTGCCGTACGCCTTCGCCACCGACAACTGGGCGGACACGGGCAACGTCTCGGTCTTCCGCCACGACAACGGAGCCGACCCGTACGAGCAGGCGACCTTCCTGGTGACCACCCAGGAGAACCGCCACATCTTCGACAACTACCGCCGCAACCGCTCCACGTTCAACGTGCGCGCGGCGTCCGATCGCTCGTACCAGCGTTACAACGAGAAGCTGCTCGGGCTCGCTTCGGGCATGGGCTTCATCGCGTCGATCTACGCCGACCTGGCGCCGGGCCAGGGGTACTCGTTCGACTCGCTCTGGCCGATCGTCGCCCAGGACCAGTTCTACGACAACACGATCGCCGCGACGGTGGCCATGGACCACTTCACGCGTGAGCTCTCGCGTCCGGAGCCTGGGCCGCACTACTTCCTCGCGCCGAACTTCCACGACAACGTCCTGCGCTCGACGAGCGACGCCGACGACTTCGGCAACGCCGGCACCCCGCAGGGCGCGCAGCTGAAGGTCGTCGTTCCGAACGGCACGACCGGCTTCATGCGTGACGTCGGCTTCGGCGGACACCCGATCGAGAACCAGCTCGACGACACGAAGGGCGACTACGCCTCGGAGTACTCGCTCACCGCGGGCTCGTACTACGACAAGATCAACACGGCGATCCTGATGTCCGAGTCGGAAGACCGCTTCATCAGCCAGTCCCGCCGCGACTTCTACGACTCGCGCTTCCGCGCGACGGGCATGGCCGACATCCTCCCCGACGCGTTCCGCCGCATCGTGGCCAACGCGCTCACCGGCGACCGCTCGCTGCTCGCGTCTCGCGTCGCCGCCGACAACAACGGCAACCCGCTCATCAAGAACAACGGCGACCCCAACGACGACTACGCGCCCCTCTACCCGGCGCAGGCCCTCGGCTGGACGAGCTGGTGGAAGGCCTCGGGCCCCGAGACCTGCTTCCCGCTGAACGGCGCCACCGCGTGCACCAACTACAACGGTGGCCCGGCCTTCGGCGCCGCGGCCCCCGCCCACTCGGCGGCGATCGACCCGCAGATCGGCTGGGAGGTCCAGAAGTTCCTCATCACGTGGACCGCCGCGCACATCAAGGCCAACGACAAGACGCAGTGGATCGACCAGATGCGCCTCTACCGCATCGGCCTGAACAGCGACCCCGCGCTGGCCAACCGCATCGAGTGGCAGGACGCCGTCTCGGGTCAGCTCTACTACGCGCCCACCTACGGCACCGAGTGCCTGTTCGGTGACGCGGCGGCCGGCTGCGCCGGTGGCAAGGTCGTCCAGAAGGGCATCGCCGCCCGCGTGGTCGAGTACGCCAACGAGCTCACCGCCAAGGCCTACCTGCTCGACACCGCGAGCTACCCCGCCACCGCCACGCACCCCGCCGGCTTCAACGACAAGGGGCGCGCGATGGTGCTTCGTCAGCCCGACGGCTCGCCGATCGTCGTCGCCGATCCCGCGATTCGCAAGCTGCCCTCCGGCGTGCTCGTGACCTGCGACCTGAACGTCGACCCGACCTGCGCTCCCCTCAAGGAGACCGACAACCACTACGCCCACGCGCTCGTGGGCTACACGGCCGTGCCGGCCTACCTGTGGGAGACGGGCATGGTCTTCGGCTTCTTCGGCCCGCCGGGGGTCCGCGGCGAGTACTGACGCCGACGAAGGGCTCTCCCGAGCCCGCGCGACGCCGGGGTGGCCGAGAGGCTGCTCCGGCGTCGTCGTTTCTACGGTCTCGGCGGCGTTGCGACGCCACCTCGCGCACGCGCACCGCCGCACCGCGCCGTGGCTACGCGGGCTCGAGGGCGCTCCCGCGGCGCGCGAGCCCGTTACTCGGCGCGGAGGTACTGCCGGTCGATGAGCGACTTGATCGCGCGCGCGGTGTCGAGGTCGCTCGCGAGGCTGGCGCGCAGCGCGAGCTCGAGCTGGCCCGCGTTGAGTGCCCCCTGCAAGAAGTCGAGCTCCGCGGGCGTGAGCGCGTTGAGCGGGGCCGCGAGGGGCAAGGCGAGCACGAGGCGCGCGGTCGGGCTCGGGAGGAGCCCACGCACCTGCTCGAGCTCGTCGATCTGCCGGAAGCTCTCCATGAGGACCTCCTGCACCGAGAGGTCGAGCGCGCCCGGGAGCGGAGCGTCGTCCGGCGGCTCGAGATCGAAGTGCCCCGTCGCCCACGCGAGCATGCGGAAGATGCACTTGGTCGGCTGCACGCTCGCGTCGCCGTCGATCGAGGCCCAGCGGATGGCCCCCTTCGCGAGGTAGATGCGCCCCGCCTCGGTCGGCGAGCGCACCACGAGCATGCCCGTCTTCTTCGACGTGGCGAAGAGCTGGAGCAGGTCGGGGAGCGGAACCTCCTCGATGGAGCCGCTCATCGTCCGCGACGAGCTGACCTTGCGCTGCGCCGCGACCGACTCGAGGTTGGGCCGCGCTGGCTTCGCCTGCGCGCCCCCCTCGGGCGAGAAGACCTTGAGGATGCTCGTGCCGATGAGGAGGCGGTCCCCCTCCTTCAGGCGCGCGCGCTTGATCTTCTCGCCGTTGACGAAGGTGCCGTTGGTGGACCC